>JACQTH010000569.1 GCA_016210935.1 Acidobacteriota bacterium
CGAAGCGCGCAAAAGTGGCTGAGTATCGGCCGGCTTCGGGCGTCAGCCTTCGGGCTTCGGCAAGACTGCACCTGGGTTTTGCCTCCTGGAGCCCGCAGCCGATAGATTCACAGCCTCGGCGACTTAGCACCCTTCTTGCGTCTTCCTGACCAGAGGCGGCCGCAATGCCGTCTTTCCGGCACCCAGACATCTCCTAAGGCGGACATCATGACCCACGAAGCAAGTTTTCTCCGGTCCGCCTTAGGAGCTGTCTTAGGGCCCGCTGTCGCGGGCCGGAACGGCCCGCCTAGCAGGGAAGCTGCGCGAAGCGGAGTCTTGGCGGTTTGAGGCGCAGCTTCACTGCTGGGGCCCGCGGTCTTCATGCATCCCATTCTGAGCAGGGAAGTCCTGGCGCCGGATGTCGTGCGCCTCTGGGTTGAAGCGCCGACCATCGCGCGCAAGCGGCGGCCCGGCCAGTTCGTCATCGTGCGCATTTCGGACGCCGGCGAGCGCATCCCTCTGACGATTGCCGACGCGGATCCCGACATCGGCGCGATCGCGCTCGTGGTCCAGGGCGTCGGCAAGACCACGCGCATGCTCAACGCGATGGAGGCGGGTGAGGCGCTGCTGGACGTGGTGGGCCCGCTCGGCCGGCCCACGCGCATCGAGCCGAAGCAACGCGTCTGCTGCATCGGCGGCGGCATCGGCGCGGCTGTCGTGTACCCGCTCGCTCGCGGCTTCAAGGCGGCCGACGGGCATGTCACAGCCATCGTGGGCGCTCGCACTCGAGCGCTCGTCATCCTGGAGCACGAAATTCGCCATGTGTCGGACCGGTGCGTCGTCTCGACGGATGACGGCACGTACGGACGGCCGGGCCTTGTGACGGATGCGCTGCGCGCGTTGATCGACGCAGGCGCCGCGTTCGACGAAGTGGTCGCGGTCGGGCCGCTGCCGATGATGCGGGCCGTGTGCGAAGTGACGCGGCCGATCGGCCTCCGAACCACGGTGAGTCTCAATCCGATTATGGTCGACGGCACGGGGATGTGCGGCGGCTGCCGCGTGACGGTGAACGGCGAGCCGAAGTTCGTGTGCGTGGATGGCCCCGAATTCGACGGGCATCGGGTGGATTTCGCGGAGCTCGCGGCGCGGCTCACGGCGTTCCGCGAGCAGGAGATCGAAGCGGCGGCGCGCTATCAACCGGCGGCAGCCACGGCGCGATGAATCATGGCGAAGAAGATCGGCAAGAAGACCCGGACCCCGATGCCGTGCGAGGACGCCGCCACGCGGCGCCGCACGTTCGGCGAAGTGGCGCTCGGCTACCCGGTCGATCTCGCCGTCGAGGAAGCCGTGCGCTGCATCGAGTGCAAGAACCAGCCGTGCATCGACGGCTGTCCGGTCGAGGTCGATATTCCCCGCTTCGTGCAACAGGTCGCCGTGCGGGATTTCGAGGGCGCCTTCCGGACGCTCAGCGAGAAGAACGTTCTACCGGCGATCTGCGGGCGTGTCTGCCCGCAGGAAGAGCAGTGCGAGGCGAAGTGCACGCTCGGCGTCAGGTTCGAGCCCGTCGCGATCGGGCGCCTCGAACGCTTTGTCGCCGACTGGGCGGCGAGCACGGGTCTCACCAATACGTCAAACGGCCATCCGCCGACGGGTCGGAAGGTCGCCGTGGTCGGATCCGGACCGTCGGGGCTGACGGTTGCGGCCGATCTCGCGCGGCTCGGCCACGAGGTCACGGTTTTCGAGGCGCTGCACAAGCCGGGTGGCGTGCTGATGTACGGCATCCCTGAGTTCCGGCTCCCAAAGGCGATTGTCGAGCGCGAGATTGGCGCGCTCGAAGCCCTCGGCGTCGAGATCAAGGTGAATCACGTGATCGGCCGCACCTTCACGATCGACGAGCTGTTCGTGGAGCTCGGCTTCGACGCGGTCTTCATCGGGACCGGTGCCGGCCTGCCGCATTTTCCGAACATTCCCGGCATCAATCTGATCGGCGTGTATTCGGCGAACGAGTACCTGACGCGATCGAACCTCATGAAGGCGTATCGCTTTCCCGAAGTGGACACCCCGGTCGTGCGGGGGCGGCGTGTCGCGGTCATCGGCGGCGGGAACACCGCGATGGATGCCGTGAGGACCGCCCTGCGCTTGGGCGCGGAGCGCGCCTACCTCGTCTACCGCCGATCGCGATCGGAAATGCCGGCGCGAAAAGAGGAGATCGAGCACGCGGAGGAGGAAGGCGTCGGGATCGTCCTGCTGACTGCGCCGGTCGAAATCATCGGCGACGAGCGCAGACGCGTGAAACAGATGCGATGTATCCGCATGGAGCTCGGCGAGCCGGATGCGTCCGGCCGGCGACGCCCCCTGCCGAAGCCAGGGTCCGAGTTCCTGCTCGACGTCGATACCGTGGTGTTCGCCGTGGGTCAGGGCGCGAACCCGCTCATTCGCTCGACGACGCCCGACCTCCATACGAACCAGTGGGGATACATCGTCGCCGATCCGGAGACGGGGGCGACGGAGAAGCGGGGCGTCTTCGCCGGCGGCGACATCGTGACCGGCGGCGCCACGGTGATCTCGGCGATGGGCGCGGGGCGGCGGGCTGCCCGCGCGATCGACCAGTACTTGAGCAGCCCGCTGCCGGATGGGTATTGACAGCATGATCGCGATTCGGGTTCACGGTCGCGGGGGACAGGGCACCGTGATCGCGTCGAAGATCCTGGCCGCGGCGATGTTTCAGGAAGGGTGGCAGGTGCAGGCGTTTCCGGCGTTCGGCGCAGAGCGGAGCGGCGCACCGGTGACCGCGTTCCTGCGCGCCGATCGCCGCCCCATCACCGCGCACTACCAGGTGTACGAACCGGATCACGTGGTCGTCCTCGATTCGATGCTGCTGGCGACGAACGTGACGACCGGGCTCCGGGCTGGCGGCTGGATCGTGATCAATACAGCGCGGTCGGGCCGGACGCTCGGGTTGCCGCCCATGTTCCGTGTGGCGACGCTCGACGCGACAGCGATTGCGCTCCGGCACGGCCTTGGGTCACGGACGCATCCGATCGTCAACACGGCCATGACGGGTGCCTTCGGTGCCGTCACCGGGCTGGTGCGCCTCCCCGCGCTCCTCGAGGCGATCGCGGAGATCGTGCCGGCGAACACGGAGGCCAACCAGGCGGCCGCCGGCGAGGCGTTCGAGATCTGCCGCACGCGGCTCGAAACCGACACAGCCGCGTGAGGGTTCTGCGATGCGGCATCGGGTTTCAGGTTCGAGCGTGGGAATAGAGATGTAGAGTCCGGCTTTAGCCGGACATCCCCAGCGGCGAGTCTTTCCTATGGCGCGCATCACGCCGGTCGATCTGGTCTCCCGCGGCGCGCCGATGTCGGTGTCGGACCGGAGCACGCGCGAGCTCCTGACCGGGAACTGGCGCAGTTTTCGACCGCAGTACGTCTCCCGGCCGTCGCCCTGCCAGCTGGATTGTCCGGCCGGGACTGACGTCCGTGCATTTCTCGCGGCCGCAGCCGAGGGCGATGCGGTATCCGCCTGGCGCATCATCCGCGAACACAATCCGTTTCCGGGTATTTGCGGCCGTGTCTGTTATCACCCGTGTGAGACCGACTGCAATCGCCTCGCACTGGACGAAGCCGTCGCCATCCATCTCGTGGAGCGGGCGATTTCCGATGAAGTGCTCGCTTCCGCCAGTCTCGTGGCTTCCTCCTTTAGAGGGAAGATCGACGCCGGCGCTGAACTTCCGCCTAAAGGCGGAAGCCACGAAAAACCTGCTCCGCGCCGCGTGGCGATCGTGGGCGCCGGTCCGGCCGGCCTGAGCTGTGCTTTCCACCTTGCCCGCCGGGGTCATCGCGTCATCATGTTCGACGCGGCAGCCGAGCCGGGTGGCATGCTCCGCTACGGCATTCCCTCGTATCGATTGCCGCGAATTCCGCTCGACGCGGAGATTGCG
>JACQTH010000571.1 GCA_016210935.1 Acidobacteriota bacterium
GACGTGAACGCCGACGTCGCGTGGGCCATGGGCGGCGTCACGTACATATAGAAGATCAACGGTGTGCCGACCCACACGAGAGCCGGTGCCAGGAACGACAAGCGGTACTCGTGGGACCAGGCTTCAGCTTGGTTCGGAGCGACATGCGCAGAAACGAAGCTGAAGCTTCGTCCCACGACTCCCTTCCGCGAGGCTTCACTCCACAGCCGCTGACAGATCAGAATCGACAGCGCCACGGACAACGCGCCGTAGAGCGCCGAGGCATAGGCGACGGCTTTGATGTACGGCGGCGAGTACCCGTCCGCAGCGACCGTACTCCCGGCGGCGCGCCTCGCGCGCGTCGAAAGATCGGCGACGGCGTAAAACGGACTCCACAGCAGCGCGCAGCCGATCGTCCCGAAGTTGATGCGGCGTCCCGTCTCGGTCGTGAGCTCCAGAAACGTCTCGCGAAAGCCGGGCGGCCGCGCGACGCCCCTGTCGTAAATGTCTCGATACTCGTTCTCGAACGAGACATCTCGATCGAACCACAGCGATCGGAGAAACGCGAAGTACTCGATCTCGTCGGAGGCGTAGATTCTGGTGGTGACCGCGGGGAGCGACAAGGCGAAGAGGAGGGCCAGGGAGAGCCAGTACTTCATTATCCAAATACCACATGCCGGACGATCTCTGCGGCATTGAACCCGGCGTGGCACACGACCGGCGCGATGATGCTGCCGCGCCGGAGATAGACCGTGCCCCAGAAGAACCCGAGAACGGCCGTGGTGACGGCGACGTCCATTCCCTGCACCAGATGACCGGCGCCAAAGGCGCTGCTGAAGACGATCAGGCCAACGGTTGGCCCGCCCAGCCGCTGGCGAAAGCGATGGAGGATGAACGCGCGCTGCAACTCTTCCCGCAGCCCTCCGCCGATCACCGCCACGACGCCGAGCAGCACCGCGTCCGCCGGATTCTGAATCAACGCTTCGAGCGGATTGCGGGGCACATTGTGCAGCCACGGCACGAGCGCGCGCAGACCGGACAGCACCGCAATCACGAGCGCCCCGGCGATGGGGACCAGCAGAACGCCGAGCGCGGCTTCGCGGGCCACTGATCGCGCGCCGATGAACACGTCGGCCGGCCGCTCGTGATGTCGGGCCAGCAGCCAGAAGATCAACGCGATGAGCATCACCGAATCGACGAGCGTCAGGGTCGTGACGTACGCCGTCGTGAGCTGGCCGCGCGCGTCGAACGGCAGCATCCCCAGGCCCAGCAGAATCTGCGTCAGAACGATCTGCGTCGGGAACCCCGAACAGAGGAGGACGTGAGCAAGGGCGCCGCCGCGCGTGAGCGGAGGGGCCGCGGAAGGGGTCGTCGGGGACAGCTCGTCGGCGGCAGGATTGATGTCGGAACTCAATGACATTCGGTGATTTGGTGATTTCGTGAACTAGTAGCGAAGATTCGTGCGTTCCGCCGGTGCCGTGACTCGGCGGTTTGAGGCGAAGCTTCGCTACTGATCTGTTGTGCTTCAGAGATTAGCAAATCGGCAGCTCGAATCACTCACCGGATCGCTAATTCACCGGATCACCAAATCACCAGATCACCCCATCACCAAATGCCATTCTAAGACCTGATCCGGACCGTCAGGGGCGCTCTCAGCCGGACGGAAACAATCGTTCCGGGACGCAGATACACGTCGGGACCGCGCGTGGTGAGGACCGCCGCCGTGCCCGCACCGCCACCGACCGCGCCGCCGATCGCCGCCCCTTTCTTTCCACCAACGATCCCGCCGACGATGGCGCCGCCTGCGGCAGGAACGCCGATCTTCAGCGCGTCTTTTCGCTTCGTTCCCCGGGCCGTGCGGCTGACGGAGCTCGTTCGCGCCAGGTAGCGCTCCCCGTCGGGCGTGACGAGCTGATGAAAGGTCACCGAGACGGAGGCGCGACCCTTGACCCTTCCCGGCCGCCGGACGTTGGTGACATGGCCGGTGAAAGCCGTCCCGGCGGGGAGCACCGTAGCGTTGCCGACGCGAACGGGCGAGCGCAGCACGGCGCGCACGGGGTCTTCGACACGACTCGTCCTCGATCCCGCCCCTGTTTCCAGTCGCAGCGAGAACACGGTTCCGGCGGGAATCGTGACGTCGCGAATGGTGGCGATGCCGGTGGTCGCGACGGCGCGATCCAGCCCGCTCTTGGCCGCCAGTCCGAGGGGAATCTCAGGCGCCGGTCGACCGCGCGGCTCGGTGTCCGGTATCAGAGGCGCCGCGCCCGGCTCCAGCCGAGCCGCCTCTTCGCGCGGCCTTTCGGGTTCCGCACGCGCGCACGATCCCCCCACCGCAAGTGCGGCAACAAGGCTGAAGCCGACGATGGATGTCCGCGACATGGCACTCACCTCCAGTGGTTCTGGTTGTGCAAGTCGAGCGCCAGAGAGAAGTGGGTAGCGGGCAGTGGGCAGTGGGCAGCGGCCGTTGAGCCAGTGGGCAGTGCGCTGTGTGC
>JACQTH010000584.1 GCA_016210935.1 Acidobacteriota bacterium
GCCGACATGAACGATTTCGCGGCGATGAACCAGGTGTACGCGACCTACTTCCCCACCCAGGCCCCGGCGCGATCGACGGTGCAGGCCGCGAGGCTGCCGAAAGACGCGCGGATCGAGATCGACGTTATAGCGGTTGTCTGACGAAAGTTCTTTACGAGGGTTCGAACGAAGGTTCAAACGAAGGTTCTTTGACGCAGGTTCGACGACGGTTCGCTGACGAAGGTTCGAACAGGACCGGAACCCTCGTTGCGAACCTTCGTTGGAACTGCCGTGACGAACCTCCGCAAGAACCGTCGTCACGAACCTCCGTCCGAACCCTCGTAGAGAACCTTCGTCATCACCTCGCCGCCCGCTCCACCGCCAGCACCCCCGCCACGGACTTCAACGACTTCATCACCTTCTCGAGGTGCTTCAAATCGTTGATCTCGACCGTCATGTTGATGCGGCCGCGGGAATCCTCGCCGCTGGTGGCTTCGACGTTCTTGATGTTGGTGTTGATGCCGGCAATCTTCGTGCTGACATCAGCCAGGATTCCCTTCCGATCTTCCACCTGCATCGTGAGCCGCACGGTGTAGCGGCCCGGCTCGGTCGCCTTGTCCCAATCGACGTCGATCCGGCGTTCCGGATCGTACAGGAGGTTCGTGACGTTGGGACAGTCGACGGAGTGAACCGATACGCCTTTTCCCCGCGTGATGTACCCGACGATCTTCTCACCCCGGATCGGATTGCAGCATCGCGCGCGGTAGACCAGCAGGTCGTCGGCGCCCTTGACCTTGATGTTGTCGGTTCCCACCAGCACGCGCCGGACCGCGGAGATGACCCCGGTCTGCGGCTTCTCGGTCAGCTGATCGGAGGGCACGAGCTTCCCGAGGATCTGACGCGCCGAGAGGCGGCCGTAGCCGACGGCGGCGAACAGCTCGTCGGGCTTCGCGAAGCCGCATTCCTCGGTCGCTTTCTGGATCGTGTCGCCCTCGAGCAGCCCCTTGGTTGCGATGTCGAAGCGGCGCGCTTCTTTTTCCAGCAGCTTCCGGCCGAGCTCGACGGCCCGCGCCTTCTCCTCGGCGTGCAGGAAGTGCTTGATCTTGTTTCGCGCGCGGGACGTCGCGACGAAACCGAGCCAGTCGCGACTGGGCTTGTGGCGCGCCGAGCGGACGATCTCGACGATGTCGCCGTTTTTCAGCCGCGTCCTCAGCGGCATCATCTTCCCGTTGATCCGCGCGCCGACGCAGTGGTGGCCCACGTCGGTGTGAATCGCGTACGCGAAATCGATCACCGTGGCGCCGCGCGGCAGCACCTTGACCGCGCCCTTCGGCGTGAAGGTGTAGACCTCCTCGGGATACAGATCGATCTTGAGGTTCTGGAGGAACTCCCGCGGATCCCGGATTTCCTGCTGCGATTCGAGGAGCTGCCGCAGCCACTGAAAATACCGTTCGTCGGGATGCGCCCCTTCACGCCCTTCCTTGTACTTCCAGTGTGCCGCGATCCCCTCTTCGGCCATGCGGTGCATCTCGTCGGTCCGGATCTGCACTTCGAACCCGAAGCCCCGCTCGCTGATGACCGACGTGTGGAGGGACTGGTAGGCGTTGGGCCGCGGCATCGCGATGAAGTCCTTGATGCGGCCCGGGACCGGCGACCAGGTCTGGTGGATGATCCCGAGCGCGGCGTAGCAGTCCTTCACCGACTTCGTGACGATCCGCAGCGCCACGAAGTCGTACACCTGCTCCAGATCGATCTTCTGGCGCTTCAGCTTCTGATGGATGCTGTACAGGCGCTTGATGCGGCCGTCGATCTGGACGACCGACACCTGAGCCTCCTCGAGCCGCCCGGCGATTTCCTGCTTCAGCTCGTCGATCACGCCCTCCACTTCCCGGCGCTTCTTGTCGACTCTCGTGCGCAGCGATTGGTACGAGTCGGGTTCGAGATACTTGAACGCCAGCTCCTCGAGCTCGTTCTTCACCTTGCTCATGCCGAGCCGGTTGGCGATCGGCGCATAGATGTCCAGCGTCTCCTGGGCGATCCGAACGCGCCGCTCCTCCCCCAGGTGATGCAGCGTCCGCATGTTGTGGAGGCGGTCCGCGAGCTTGACCATGATGACGCGGATGTCGTCGACCATGGCGAGGAGGATCTTGCGGAAGTTCTCGGCCTGGCGCTCCTCCGTGGTCGAAAACGGGATCGTGCTGATTTTCGTGACCCCTTCGACGACGTGCGCCACTTCCTCGCCGAACAGCTCGCGGATGCGGTCGATGGAGGTCAGCGTGTCCTCGACCACGTCGTGGAGCAGCCCGGCCGCGATCGCGACCGTGTCGAGCTTGAGATCGGCGAGCACGTCCGCGACCTCGAGCGGGTGGATGAGATAGGGTTCCCCGGAATGCCGGACCTGACCCTTGTGCTCGAAGGCCGAGAACACGTAGGCGCGCCTGAGCAACTCGATATCGGCGTCCGGGCTGTACCCCCGGACCTTGTCCACGAGGTCCTCGAACCGGATCATGAGAGGCGGTGTCTAATACCTAAGGTACCATGCCCGTTCCAGCCCGGGCGGGGTAAGTAGCGAAGCTTCGCCTCAAACCGCCGAGTCACGGCACCGGCGGAACGCGCGAATCTTCGCTACTAGTTGCGCGGCCGCCGCGGCGGC
>JACQTH010000568.1 GCA_016210935.1 Acidobacteriota bacterium
AATTTAAACCGGGGCTCCGCCCCGGACCCCGGCTCGGTCGCTTGCGGGGACCCCTACGCCCCGCGCCGCTCCCTCGCAGGCGCGCTGTGCGCGCCTAGCCCGTTATGCGGCAAACGGGAACGAAATCCTCGTTGCGAGCCGCATAACGGGCCCAGACATACGGAAGCGGATTGGCCAGATTCGTCGTGGATCGGATTTTAGACACGCGATCGGACCCGCACGTCGAACAGCGCAGCGGGTCGCGCTTCATACCCGTCGAATGTCGTGATTCGCCGACAGGAGCGATCCCGCGATGACCGCGAGCACCACGCCATTGATCGTCAGGACGGTGGCGGCCGAGGACAGATTGGCCAGATAGCCGGCCACCAGGCTGCCGAGCGGCATCCCGCCGCGAAACGCGACCATGTAGATGCTCATCACGCGCCCGCGCATTTCGTTGGGCGCGATCAACTGCACCAGCGACATCATCATCGAGAGCACAATCATCTGCGCCATGCCGGAGGCGAAGAGCAGCGGATAACTGAGCCACAACACCCGCGACCGCGCGAAGCTCACGATCAAGCCGCCAAGCAGGATCTGAACGATCAACAGCGCCGATCCCATATGGCGGAATCGTCCGACCCACGCGACGATGAGCGCCCCGATCACCGCGCCGGCGCCGGCGGCCGTCATGAGCCGGCTGTACGGACCAAATCCTTCCTGAAACACCTCGCGCGCCATGACGGGCATCAGCGTGCTGACCGGGATGGCGAGAAACGTGGTCGCGAGACCAAGCGCCGTCAGCGTCAGCAGACTCGATTCGTGGCGGACGTACGACAACCCGATCTTCAGCTCTTTCAGCATCGGCTGGCTCGACGCCGGCGCGACGTGCTTCACGCGGAGCGACAGAATCGCCGCGATGACGACGAGAAAGGAGAGACCGTTGAGCCCGAAGGCGCCCGCATACCCGACAATCCCCAGAGCGGCGCCGGCAATCAGGGGGCCGATCGCGCGCGCGAGATTGAACTGAATCGAGTTGAACGCAATCGCGTTCGGCAGCGTGTTCTTGCCGACGAGCGACGGGATGAGCGACTGGTACGCCGGCCCGCCGAAGGCCTGCGCGCACCCCGTGATGAATGACAGCAGCAGCACGTGCCAGATCCGGACGACATCGAGATACAGCAGGAACCCCAGCGCGAACGCGGCCAACATCTGGACGCATTGCGACAGCAGCAGCAGCTGCCGACGGTCGTACCGATCCGCCACGACACCGCCGATCAGGATGAAGAGCAGGATCGGCAGCTCGCCCAGGAACGCATCGAGCCCCAGAAAGAACGCGGATCCCGTCAGCGTCAGGACCAGCCAGTTCTGCGCCACCTTTTGGATCCAGGTGCCGATGCTGGACGTGAAGGCGCCGAACCAGAGCACGCGAAAGTCGCGTTGGGCCAGCGCTGCGAACATGCGGCGGAAGGGGTGAGGCGCGGGAAGTGGTGACGCCGCCTCGACTCCGACGTCGAGCGGCGAAGGGTCAGCAAGTAAGGGCGCGGGCAAGGGAGCTGAGTGCGTAGGTGCCTAGAGTGCCTGGGGTGCCGAGGGTGCCTGGAGTGCCGGAAACCCTGAGCCATCTGCATCTTAGCACGCTCGAGCTGCCCAAGAGTTTCGCCTCTTGATCGCCGGTAACGATCTGCCATAGACTGCAGTAGCGAAGATAAAGCGAAGATGACCACTGCTGCTGTCCGATCTGATTTGGAAGCGCTTCTGCGAGCGCGGCATCTCGACCGCACCTTGACCACGGCGCAGCCGTGGGAGCAGCCGCAGGCGCCTGCAAGCCCTGCAAACCCTGCAGGCGTTGACAGCCAGCTCGCGCCGACCGGCATCGCCGAGCTCGACGCGCGGCTTGGCGGCGGATGGAGGCGCGGCGAGTTGTCGGAAATTGTCGGCCCGCGATCGTCCGGACGGACCAGCCTGCTGTTGGCGTCGCTGGCCGCTGCCACCTCGCGCGGCGAAGCCGTCGCGCTCATCGATGCGTGCGACACGCTCGATGTCGCGTCGGCCGCAGCGGCCGGCGTCGCGTTGACCCGGATGCTGTGGGTGCGGGAGGGAGTGGGCAGTGGGCCGTGGGCAGTGGACAGAGCCTCGTGTGAAACGGGCCGTGCGGTAGCGCGGCCCTCTGGCCACTGGCCACTGGCTACTGGCCACTCTCTCGATCGCGCCATCAAGGCCTTCAACATCGTGCTGCAAGCGGGCGGGTTTGGGGTGGTGGCGCTCGATCTGGCCGACATGACGCCCGAGATCGTGCGCGGGCTGCCGTACACCACCTGGATGCGGCTGCAACGGGTGCTGCTGGGAACGAGCACCGCCTCGCTCGTGGTGGCCAGTGAGCCGGTGGCGCGTAGCGCCCGCGGCGTCACGGTCGATCTCGGGACGGCGCCTGAGTGCCGATCGGATGTCACGGGCCCCTCGACTGGGC
>JACQTH010000570.1 GCA_016210935.1 Acidobacteriota bacterium
GGCCGTGACGCCCGCGACACGGAGCGAGATTCGCAGCGGCACCGAGGCGCCCGCGCCCACCGGCACGCGCTCGTTCGTGTACTCGTCGAACCCGCTCAGGATCGCGCGTACGACGTAGTTGCCCGGCGCCAGCGCGAGGAAGTGCGCCTCACCTTTGGCGTCGGTTTGCATCGTGGCGATCTGGGGGCCGGAAATCGATACGGAGACACCGGGCAGCACCGCGCCGGTGGCATCCTGAACCGTTACGTCGATGCGGCCCTGATACAGGGTCTGGCTGCTGGCGGGAACCACGAGCGCCAACAGCGAGGCCGCAACCCACGCGGCCGCGATAAAGCACCTGGCTGAACGTCTCATGTTGGGCATCCTCCTGGACAAATAGGCGGTCGTCGGAACGAGAGAAAGCCACAGGCGCGCAAACAAACAGCGGATCGGAGCCCGTAACCCGCTTATGGTGTTATATGGACCAATTATAGGTAGATTGGCCGATCCGCAACACACTTTTCGAAGCTGGGCTTCTCAAGGGCCTTTTGACGGGGATGATAGAGTAGCCAGATGCTCATCCGCCTGTCGGAGGCTCCATGAGAGGGATTTTCCATTCCTGGGGCCTCATCCTTGCCGGTTACACTCCATCGCTCTCGATTGAAATCACGCGGGAATGCCCCCTGCGCTGTCCGGGCTGTTACGCCTACGGCGACGACCATCTGGGCGGCGCGCTGACGCTGCGGCAGGTCAGCGACCTGAAAGGTGACGCCCTGGTCGACGGCGTGCTCGCGCTCGTTCGCGAGCACAGGCCGCTCCACATTTCCATCGTCGGCGGCGAGCCGCTCGTGCGGTATCGCGAGCTCGATCGCATCCTGCCGGCGCTGGCGGCCATGGGACGCTGGGTCCAGGTCGTCACGAGCGCCGTCCGGCCGATCCCGGCGGCATGGGCGACGCTTCCCCGCCTGAAGGTTGTGGTCTCGATCGACGGTCTCCAGCCGGAGCACGACGACCGGCGCAAACCGGCGACGTACGACCGCATCCTGAAGCACATCCAAGGACACCGGATCACCGTTCATTGCACCGTGACGCGGCAGCAGGTCCAGCGACGCGGATACCTCGAAGAATTCGTCCGGTTCTGGCAGAACAATCCACACACCAAGCAGATTTGGGTGAGCCTCTATACGCCCCAACGAGGCGAGGTCTCGGACGAGCGGCTCACGGCGCAGGACCGTCTCGCGGTCTGTGAGGATCTGCTGCGGCTTCGAAAGACCTACTCGAAGCTCGACATGGCGGAAGGGTTGATCAACGTGCTGGCAAGGCCGCCCGACTCACCCGAAGAGTGCATCTTCGCGCGCGTGACCCGGTCGGTGACCGCGGATCTCGACCGCAAGATCGAGCCGTGCCAGTTCGGCGGGGATCCTGAATGCGAGAGCTGTGGCTGCATCGCGTCGGCTGCGCTCGGCGCCGTCGGCCGGCACCGACTGCCCGGCGGCGTCCGCGTCGAGTCGATCTTCAACGCGTCGTTCAAGGTCGGCCAGCTCGTGCGCCAGCTCCGGCCGCCAACAGATCCGGAGCCCAAGCCGGCGGCTTCCGCGGAGCCGGCGTAGAGCGTTCCTCGTGGCTTCTGCCTTCATCCTCCGACTGTCGCGGCTTCCTTCTTCGGGCTTCTTTCTTCGTGGCTTCCAGCCTTCAAGCTCCTTTCCTCGTGGCTTCCGCCTTCAGGCGGAAGTTGGCGACGGTCGGTTGTAGCTCGACACCATCCGCTGCACCATGTCGGTGGCCTCCTTCGACATCACGTCCACCGTCGACCTCCAGGAAGTCGACAACGCCGTCAACCAGGCGACGAAGGAAATCGCCCAACGGTACGACTTCAAGGGCTCGAAGGCGGCGATCGACTTCCAGCGCAGCGAGAACACGCTCACGCTCACGGCAGACGACGAGTACAAGATGACCGCCCTGTGGGAGGTGCTGTTGACGCGGCTGGTGCGCCGCGGCGTGCCGGTGAAGAATCTCAAGCAGGGCGAGATCGAACAGGCCGGCGGCGGGACCGTCCGCCGCATCGTGACGCTTCAGCAGGGCGTTCCGACCGACGCCTCGCGGCAGATCGTGAAGTTCATCAAGGATCAGAAACTCAGGAAAGTTCAGGTCGCCATTCAGGCGGATCAGCTGCGCGTGTCGTCGCCGTCCAAAGATGAGCTGCAGCACGCGATGCGGCTTCTGCGCGAGCAGGACTTCGGCGTGGCGCTGCAGTTCGGGAATTACCGGGGATAAAGCGGTTGAGGCTACCTTAGCTGGCCGACCCGTCCTTAACCGCCCCACCAGCCCCACCCGCCCATCTGCCCTACCGGCCCTACCTGGAACCGCATTTGCTGGATGAATGGTCATATGACCCTCATGCAGCGGCTTCTGCTCGTCGTCTGCGCGATAGGCTGGACCGGATGCGCGACGCTAACCGCTCGCGAGCCGCAGCGAGTGAATCCGCAGGCGGCGGCGTTGAAGGAATTCGACGATCGGGTCAAAGAGTTCCGCCAGTTGCATGACAAGCTCGCCGCGCAGCTCAACGATCCGATTCGGGAAACCGCCGATGCGGCGAAGCTGGCGGCGGGCGAGAAGCGGCTGACGGTGGCGCTGCGTCAGGCGCGGCAGCACGCGAAACAGGGCGACTTGTTCACGCCCGCGGTCGCGCCGATTTTCCGTGAGATCGTGACGCGGTTCTACGAAGGCGGCAACCCGAAGCTCGAAACGGCGCCGCAGGATCGTCCGCCGGCGTTTTCGCCGAAGATCAATGCGAGCTGGCCCATGGCCATTCCGGTCCCGACCACGCCGCCCACGTTGCTGGCCGCGCTCCCGAAGCTTCCTGAAGATCTGGCGTATCGATTCGTCGACCGAACGCTGGTCCTGATGGATGTGGATACCGACCTGATTCTCGATTATTTGCCGTACGCCTCGCGGCCAACGAAGTGACGCCATGCGACTGCCACGCCATCTGCGTTTGAACGCCTTCGCGATCGTCGCGCTTCTGGCCTTCGCGCGTGGGGCCGTCCAGGCCCAGGCTCTGAAGCTGCCCGTCGTCAAGGACAGCGTCAAGTTCGCCGTGATCGGCGATACCGGCACGGGCAGCTCCTCCCAGCAGCAAGTCGCGGCCCTGCTGACGAAGTATCGCACCGTCTACCCGTTCGACTTCGTGATCATGCTGGGCGACAACCTGTACGGTGGCGAGTCGCCGAGAGATTTCCGGCGAAAGTTCGAAGAGCCGTACAAGGCGCTGCTGGACGCGGGCGTCAGGTTCTACGCGGCGCTCGGCAACCACGATCTGCCGAATCAGCGGTACTACAAGTTGTTCAACATGGACGAGAAGCGGTACTACTCGTTCAGCAAGGGCAACGTGAAGTTCGTGGTGATCGACAGCACCTATGTCGACCCCGAGCAGCTCAAGTGGATCGAGAACGAGCTGAAGAACGCACGCGACCCCTGGGAGATCTGCTATTTCCATCACCCGATCTACTCGTCGGGCGCCAAGCATGGATCTGATCTCGACCTGCGGGCCAGACTCGAGCCGCTGTTCATCGAAAACGGCGTCGACGTCGTCTTCGCGGGACACGAGCACTTCTACGAGCGCCTGAAGCCGCAGAACGGGATCACGTACTTCGTCCAGGGCGCGAGCGCGAAGCTGAGGAAGGGCAACATCCGGAAGAGCGCCATGACGGCGGTGGGGTTCGACGACGACAACAGCTTCACCCTGGTCGAGATCTCGAACGACGAGATGTACTTTCAGACCATTGCGCGTTCGGGCAAGACGGTCGACGCCGGAAGCTTCCTGCGGCGGGAAAAAGCGATCAGCACGAACGGCCGTTGAAACCCTCGAAATCCTGGCCCGGCCCTGATGTGAAGGCTGATGTCTCGCCAGCGATTAGTAAAAATCCCGCGACCCGACGTCGATCGGCAAGCCAGGTAGTCGCTCGACCCGCTCGGCCTTGACCGACGTCACCCCGTCCTGGCTTTGCAGCACGCCTTCCACGAGCAGAAACGGTTCCTCGACGATCTTAAGCCGCTCGCGCTGAAACAGATCGGGCCGGACGATGATGTTCGCGATGCCGGTCTCGTCTTCGAGCGTGAGGAAGACGAACCCTTTGGCAGTGCCGGGCCGCTGGCGGGTGATGACGCTGCCGGCCACGCGGATACGGCGCCCGTGGCGCGCGCGCGTGAGGTCGACCGCTCGTAACACCCCCTGCATGGCCAGATCGTGCCGCCGCATGGTCATCGGATGCGGCCCGATCGTCAGGCTGGTGCCGGCGTAGTCGGCCACGAGGCGCTCGGCGGGGGTCATGGGGGGGAGGGGACAGGGGTCGGGGGTCGGGGGTCGGGGGTCAGGA
>JACQTH010000075.1 GCA_016210935.1 Acidobacteriota bacterium
ATTTCAAAACGCGCCAGGAAGCCGACGCGACCGCGCGGCGTCTGGAGAAGGAAGAGAAGTTCAAACCCTGGGTTATCCGCTAGCCGTCCTCTCGGGCGTTCTGCTCGTCCTGAGTTTTCCGCGATATGGGCATCCGGCGTTCGGCTGGATCGCGCTCGTTCCGCTCCTGATCGCAGCGAGCCCCCGCGGTCTCCTGGCTTCCGGCTTCAGCCGGAAGATGAAGATTCACCACGGAGAACACAGAGACCACAGAGTTAACACGGCGATTCTCTCTACGAGTCAGGCCGAAGCCACGACTCCGATGGCCGGAAGCCGCGAGCGTCGAGCCTTCCTGCTCGGCCTGACCACCGGGTTCATTTACTTCATCGGCACGCTGTACTGGCTGACGCCCGTCATGCAGACCTACGGCGGCCTCAATCCTGCCGCCGCGGTCGTTTCGCACATCCTTCTCATCGTCTATCTCGCGCTGTTTCCGGCCCTCTTCGCCTGGATGGCCGCCGCGCTCATGTCCGCCTACGGCGTGACGGGCCTGCTGTTGACGCCGGCGGCGTGGATTCTCTCCGAGCTCGGGCGAACCCACATCTTTGGGGGATTCCCGTGGGTACTGCTCGGATACAGCCAGGTCACGAACCTGCCGGTGGCACAGATCGCCAGCGTGTTCGGCGTGTTGGGCGTGTCGGCGCTCGTGGCGCTCGTCAATGCCGCGCTCACCGCCGTGGTGATCTTCGACGGGCGTGCGCGCACGTGGCCGGCGATCGCCGCGGCGATCGTGCTGATGAGCTCCGCCGCGTGGGGAGTGTGGCGCATTCACGACGGCCGGCTGCTGCGCGATGGCGAGGCCGTCCGTGTCGGGCTCGTCCAGGGAAACATCGCGCAGGATGACAAGTGGAACCCCGCGCTGGCGGGCAGGATTCTCGATGATTACCTGGCGATGACCCGCCAGGCGGCCCGGCGGGGCGCGACGTTCATCATCTGGCCCGAATCCTCGACGCCGTTCATGTACGAGGAGGATCCCGTCGGGGCTGCCGCGATCCGGACGCTCGCGCGGGACGCGGGCATTTCGCTTCTGTTCGGCAGCGACCAGTTCGAGCGCGACACGCCGCCCCGGTACTACAACTCAGCCTTCATGATCGATTCCACGGGCCGCACACGAGCCGTGTACCGGAAGATCCATCTCGTGCCGTTCGGTGAGTTCGTGCCGCTGAAGCGGCTGCTGTTTTTCGTCAGGCCGCTGGTGGAAGCCGTGTCGGATTTTTCACCGGGCACGGATGCGACAATGCTCCCGTATGAGGGCCATCGGGTCAGCACCGCGATTTGCTACGAGGTCGTGTATCCGCTCCTGATCAGACGGATGGTCCTCTCCGGCAGCGAACTGCTGACCACGATCACGAACGACGCGTGGTATGGCCGCAGCTCGGCGCCCTATCAACATTTCTGGCAGGCGGTGATGCGGTCGATCGAGGAGGGGCGCTATCTCGCGCGAGCCGCGAACACGGGCGTGTCCGGCCTCGTGGACCCGTACGGGCGCGTGATCGCGATGTCCGACGTCTTCGTGCCCGACGTCATCGTGGGCGAGGTGCGGCTGCTCGGGGGGCTGACGCTGTACGCGCGGTTCGGCGACTGGTTTGCGTATTTACTCTCGATCCTCGTCGTCGCCGCACTGGTTGTCGACAGGTTGATGCGACGCCGGGCGCCGCAGGTGTACGCTTGAAGGCGGTTGCGGTCTCGTGAGCCTTTTGGAGGTTTTTGTGATCACCGACGAACTCATCCGGCAATATCAGGATCTTGTGAAGCGCTCCGCCGATTTGCGGAGCTATCTTTGAGGCGGCCAACCCTCAGCGCGAGCTCGACTCCATCGAAAGCAGGGTCGCCGCGCCTGATTTCTGGAAGGATCAGGCCGAGGCGCAGAAACTCCTCCAGCGCCGGCGGCGGCTCGAAGAAGACCGCGAGCTCGCCCACGCGCTGAAGAAAAACGAGGACGATCTCGCGGTGCTCGTCGAATGGGCTCAGCAGGGCGAGGATGTCGACGCCGATCTGAGAAGCGGCCTCGGCCGTCTGGTCAATCTGGTCGAGACCGCGGAGATCAAGAAGATGCTCGGGGGCGAGCACGATCGCAAGAACGCCATCCTGACCATCCACCCGGGGGCGGGCGGCACGGAATCGCAGGACTGGGCGGAGATGCTCCTGCGGATGTATCTGCGCTGGTGCGAGCGCCGCGGGTTCAAGTACGAGGTGATCGACTATCAGCCTGGCGACGAGGCGGGACTCAAGAGCGCGACGGTCACGGTCACCGGGGACTTCGCCTTCGGCCTTCTCTCCGCTGAAGCAGGTGTGCACCGGCTGGTCCGGATCTCACCCTTCGACCAGGCCTCACGCCGGCACACGTCGTTTGCCTCGGTCTACGCCTATCCCGATCTGCCGGAGGACGTGGACATCGACATCGACGAGAACGATCTCCGCATCGACACGTATCGGTCGAGCGGACGAGGAGGCCAGCACGTCAACGTCACCGACTCGGCCGTCCGGATCACGCACATCCCGAGCGGCATCGTCGTGCAATGTCAGAACGAGCGATCGCAGCATCGGAACCGCGATTCCGCGATGAAGGTCCTGAAGGCCCGGCTTTATGACCTGAAAGCGAAGGAACAGCAGGCGAAGCTCGATCAGATCGGCGGGGCGAAAAAGGGGATCGCGTTCGGGAACCAGATTCGCAGCTACGTGCTGCACCCGTATCAGATGGTCAAGGACCACCGGACGAAAGAGGAGGTCGGCGACATCAATCGCGTGCTCGACGGGGATGTCGACGGGTTCATCAAGGCGTACTTGATGAAGAAAGCGTCAGGTGACGTAGGTTCGTAGCGAGGGTTCAGACGAGGGTTCGTGACGACGACGGTTCGGACGAAAGTTCTTGACGACGGTTCGGACGGAAGTTCTGAACGAAGGTTCGACGGAGGTTCATCACGTGGGTTCAGTTCCGCTGAACCGTTGTCAACGAACCTTTTCCGAACCTTCGTCAACGAACCTTCGTTCGAACCTTCGTGAACGAACCTATGGTTCCCGGGGAAACCCTGTCCCGGGCTGAGTCCCAGAGATATACGCCTCGCTGATGGCCCCCGGCGTCTGACCGTCCGTGGGCGATCCGGATCGATCCACCGCCAGGAACACGATGTTGCCGGGCGGCTCGAAGCGGGGCAGGTGCTCGCGGTCGCCGCGCTGCTCGATGTAGGCGCGCATGAAGTCCATCCAGGCCGGAAGCGCCGCTTCCGAGCCCGTCATGTTGTGGCCCAGCGGTTTCTTGTCGTCGAACCCGATCCACACGCCCACCGTGATGTTCGGGTCGAAGCCGACGAACCAGGCATCGGTGAACTCGTCCATCGTGCCGGTCTTGCCCGCGATCGGCCAGTTCAGGGCCGCCGCCTTCGCCGCCGTGCCCCGGACGGTCACGCCCCGCAGCATGTTCGTCAGCACGAACGCCGTGTCCGCCCGAATCGCGTCGCGCGGAATCGGCCGATTCTCCTCGAGCACGTTGCCGTCACGATTCGAGATCTGCTGAATCAGGTACGGCTCCATGCGCACGCCCTGGTTCGGGAAGACGGAATAGGCGCTCGTGACCTCGACGAGCGTCGCCTCGGATGCCCCCAACGCGGTCGACAAGTACGGCTTGATCTCCGACTTGAACCCGAAGCGTTTGGCGTACGAGACCACGTTGGTCGCCCCGAGCTGCGCCATCATGCGAACCGCCGGGACGTTGCGCGAGTCCTCCAGCGCCCAACGCATCGTGATGGGCCCCTCGAACTTTCGATCGAAATTCTGCGGTTGATAGGGCGGCTGGCCGGGGCCCGCCGAATAGCTGACCGGCGCGTCCATCAGGACGTATGACGGCGTGTACCCGCGATCGATCGCGTAACTGTAGATGAACGGCTTGAAGGCCGAGCCGGTCTGCCGGTAGGCCTGGGTCGCGCGATTGAACTTGCTTCGCAGGAAGCTGAAGCCGCCAACCATCGCCTTGATCTGACCGGTTCGATTGTCGATGGCGAGCAGCGCCCCGTCGGGGGCCGGCGTCTGTTCGAGCGAGACGACCGCCTCCTGCCTGGCCCGATCGAGCGACTTGATCCGCACCTCGATCACGTCACCGCGCCGGAGCAGCTCGGCGGCGCTGCGGCGGCCGGTCCACGCAAATCCGTCGCGCGCCAGCGATCCGGTGACCGTCCCTATCCTGACGCGAGCAGAAGGCGCTGGAATGTCGACGACCACGGCGGGCACGATGTCGTCTGCCGCGAACGGCCGCTGCCATCGTGGATGGAGGAAGCTGTCGAGCCGGTGACCCTCGGCGAGGATGTTGCGCGACGGAGGGCGGAATCCGCGCCGCTTGTCGAGCCGGCGAAGGTCCTCGGTGACCGCCCGATGCGCGGCCTGCTGCAGATCGAAATCAAGCGAGGTTCGAACCGACAGGCCATCCTGATAGAGCGCCTTGGCGCCGTACCTGGATTCGAGGTATTTCCGAACCTCTTCGACGAAATAGGGAGCGACGGAGTCTTCCGCCGTCGGCATCGGTTTGAGGGCGATGGGCAGGCGCGCGGCGGCGGTGGCCACCTCTGCGGGGATGAATCGTTCTTCCGCCATCCGCTGCAGAACGTAGTTTCGGCGGGCCTGCGCGCGCCGGGGATCGTTGAACGGATTGAGCCGTTCGGGCGCCTGGATGATCGCGGCGAGCAACGCCGCTTCTTCCAGATTGACCTGTTGGGCGGGCTTGCCGAAGTAGAGTCTCGACGCGGCCTCGACGCCGTACGCGCCGTTCCCGAAGTAGATGTGGTTGCAGTACAGCGTGAAGATCTCGCGTTTCGTGTACCGCTTCTCGATCTGAATCGCGACAATGGCTTCCTTGATCTTCCGCTCGATGTCCTGAAGAAAGTTGCGCTGTCGAGCCAGACCACCGAACGGGGAATCAGGACCCGGAGGAAACAGATTCAGGGCGAGCTGCTGCGTCAACGTACTGGCCCCGGCGCGGCGCCGCTTCAGCACATCGTTGACCGCCGTCACGACGATCCGGGTGAGGCTCAGACCCACGTGACGATCGAATCCCGCGTCTTCGGTGGCGACGATGGCCAGCCGCAACCGCTCAGGGATGTCGTCGTAGCCGATCACCACGCGGCGCTCGGTCGCGAACTCGCCGATGACCTCGCCGCCGCTCGCATAGACCCGCGTAATCGTGCTCGGCGCATAGTCGTCGAGCGCGGAGATGGCGGGCAGGTCTCCGGCATACGTGAACAGGACGCCGCTCAACAGTCCGAGCACCGCGGCGATCACGAAGAGGGCCGCGATGCTGGCGTTGCGCGCAAACCGGATGATGTAGTTGGCCATGAATGAGGGTGCCTGAAGTGCCTAGGGTGCCAAAAGTGCCAAGGGTGCCAGCCCAGGCACTCTACGCACTCCAGGCACTCGAGGCAC
>JACQTH010000573.1 GCA_016210935.1 Acidobacteriota bacterium
CCCATATCCCTGACCCCAACACACCGTCCCCCGATCCCCGTCCCCCGGCCCCTGGCTCCCTCGATCCTCCAGCGTCAGACTCGGTACCGAAAACTCAACTGCCAGATCCGCATGAAGCCACGCTGGCTGGTAATGCGGCCGAAGCTGGTGAGATCGATCGAGGTTGACGCGGGGCCGAACTTCGGCGTGTTGGTGACGTTGAGCACCTCGAACCGGATTTGTCCCACCTGTCCGCCCGCGAACCGCGTGTCTTTCGCGAGGACCAGATCGAGGTTCTTGCGGAATTGATACCGCGCATCGCCATGCGTCCGCGGCGATGTGCCGAACCGTCCGGCGCCGGGATTCTCGAACGCGGCGCGATCGAACCATCGCGCGGCCGAATTGGAGGCGGTCGCCACGCGCTCGGTGTCGCCGCCGGGCGTGTTCGGGTCGCCAACACGGTTGGGCCGCTGCAGGCCGCCAAAGAGTCCGAGATTCCGGTCGGACGCGCTCGAGCTGAGCACCGCGTTCAGCGGCGAGCCGCTCACCAGCTCGACGACCGCCGACGCTGTCCACCCCCTGAGCAGCGCCGCGGCGGCGCCCGCCTCCGGACCCGGGATGCGAATGATCGGCGCCAGGATGATCCGGTGCGGCGAGTCGAAGTTGCTGACGCCGTATTCGGCATCGAGATCGTAACTGTTCTGCGGCGTGGCGGCGCTCCCCTGGAACGTGCTGCTCTCGCCGAACTGGTTGTCCTTCGTGTTGCTCCAGGTATAGCTGTAACGGCCGCCCCACCAGCTCTGTCCGGTTCGCTTGTCAAGCTTGAGGATCACGGCGTGATACAGCCGCCGTCCGCCTTCGGTCATCTCGCGCATGTTGACGTTGCCGAACTGCGGGAAGGGCCGCAGCAACTGTCCGCGCTGAATCGTCGCGCGGGTGCCGAACTCGCCGGCGGCAGTGACGCCGAAGAAAGGATTCGGGACCGATTGGCGCAACGCCGCGGCATCCCATCCACCGCCGGGCGCCGGAAACAGGCGCCGGGCCACGTCAGGATCGATCTGGTTGATGTTGATCGCGACCTGCCCGGTGCCGCCATAGCCGATGTCGCGTCCCGTGGCGCCGGTGTAGCCGATCGTCAGGGCCATCCCTCCCGGCAGCTCGCGCTGGATGTCGGCCGAGTACTGATGGACTCGAGGCGCGCCCTTCTCAGGATCGATGAAATCGATGCTGGTCCCGACGCCCGTCAGCAAGCCGAGCGAGCTGCCGACCGGCTCCTGCAGTCCCGCCGGGAACGGGTTCTCCAGCGTCGTGATCGGCACCTCGCGCTCGCCCGACGACTGGCTCAATGTGGTCGTCCGAGCGAACCCAATCTGCCCGTGTGTGGTCGATGAGTACTGCCACGGCGCGTAGAACAGCCCGTAGCCGCCGCGCAGGACGGTCCGCGTGCCGAGCGCCAGCGTTGCGCCGAACCGCGGCGACACCTTGACCGCCGGCGGGTTCCCCTGCTCCTCCGGAGCGCCGTTGACGCCGGCGAAAATCAGACCACCGGTCAGGGTGCGGCCTTCGAGCAGCGTCCCCTGTTTCCGCACGAGCGCGTCGAGCGGGCTGACCGCGTTCCGATCGAAGGCGACGGTTTGACGATTCTCGATCTCCCGCAACCCGTCCTCGTGCTCGATGCGGACGCCGTAGTTGAGCGTAAAGCGACCGTTGACCCGCCAGTCGTCCTGGATGTACGCGCCGTAATAACGCGTGAACCACTCGCCGTCGCCGCGGTTGAACGGCACCGATCCAGACGAGGGAAGCCCGAGCAGCAGGCTGGCCAGTTCATGGCCGCCTGCGCCGTTCAGGCTGGTGAAGAGATTGTTGAACGAGAAGCTCCCGGACATCGCGCTTGCCGTCGTCGTGGTGATTCCCAAGCGCCTCAGGTCTGCGCCGACCTTGAAACTGTGAGTGCCCCAGAGCTTCGACAGCGCGCCATTGATCGCATAGGGGCCGAGCCACCGCTGCCGGTTGCCGCCCAGACCGCCGACATCCAGGACTTCGTTGAAGCTCAGAGACGGGAACGTGTCGCGGCCGTCAGGATGGATGGCGTTCACGAAGGTCGGGCTGAACCCGAGCGACGCAAGTCCCGGCGAAAACGGCACCTTGTCGCTCTGATCCTGAAACGTCGTCCAGCCGTAGCGCCAGGTGAAAACGGTCGTGTCGTTGAGGATATGCGTGTCGTTGACCACCAGGACGTGGGGCCGGCGGCGCAGGATGGCGTATGCGCCGTCCAGGAAGGCATGCGACGGCGGTACCGACTCGCTGCCCGGCTCATCGGTGTTGTTGTAAACGTACAAGCCGCTCAACGACCACCGATCGGTGAACTTGTGCTCCATCTTGAGCGTCCACATGTCGGCCTCGTCCACGATGTTCGCCGTCGTGAGGACGTTGTTCTCGTTGTTCTCGTTGTCGCCGATCGGCTTACCCAGATTGGTCGTCGTCGGCCACTGATTGATGAGCGCGAAGCCGACCGGGCTCGCTGCCGGATGCGCGCGAGGAATGACGGCGTTCAGGAACTCGCCACCCGTCGCGAGAGATCCGGTGCCGGTCGCCGGGCATCGTGAATTGACGACGCCACCGCGGCACCACGGGTTGAAGAGCCGGACCGGACGTCCGCTGATCGTTGTCCGTGAGAAGTCGCCCTCGCGCTGTCGCAGGCTTGGCCACAACTCCTGCAGGTTGCGCGTGGTCCTCGAGCGATAGCCCTCCGTGGATGTCCAGAAGAACGTGCGATTCCTGAGAATCGGACCGCCGACGCCGCCCCCGTGCAGCCGGTAATAGAGGTCCGACACGCCCGTTTCATCCTTCGTTCGTCCCGCGACCTTGTCGAAGAAGTTGAGCTCCTGCCCCCAGACCGGCCGCGTCTGGTAGAAACCGGTCCCACGGAACTCGTTGGTGCCCGCCTTCGCCGTCGTGTTGAACACGCCGCCGCCCGTTCGTCCCATCTCGGCGTCGTACGTGTGGACCTGCACCCGGATTTCCTCGACCGCCTCGATTGTCGGATTGAGCACGGCGCGGCCCGACATCTCACCGATCGGTACTCCGTCGAGCAGGTAATTGTTGGCTCGGATGCCGCCGCCGCCCAGCGAGATGCGCGAAGCGTTCGTCTGGTCCTGCTGCCGGTTGAATTGAGGATCGCCTACCGGGTTGACCGTCGGAACCGTGATTGCGATTAGAAACGCGTTCCGGCCCGGAGCGGGCAGCGTTTCGAGGATCTCCCGGTCCAATGCCGCGCCCGTCGACGCCGTCGATGTCTCGATGAGCGGCGCCTCGCCAGTCACCGTGATGGACTCCTCGATGGCGCCCAGCTCCAGAAGGATGTCGAGCGTGATGAACTGCTGGGTGCCAATGCGCACGCCCCTGCGATCGAATGTCTTGTATCCGGTGAGCTGCGTCCTGATCGTATAGGTGCCGGGCGGCACGGCTGGAAAGTTGTACTGCCCCACGTCGTTGGTCACCACTTCACGCGAGATGTTCGTCGCCTCGTTCGTCAGCGTGACCGTCACGCCGGGAATGACGCCGTTGGGGTCGCGCACCTGGCCGCGGAGGCCTCCGGTGAATTGCTGGGCGTTCACCGCGGCAGGTCCGATCAGCAGCGGCAGGGCAGACAGCAGGATGCAAGTCAGGGGTCTCATGGTTGCCTCCCTCCTCGGTGTATGACCTGACTCTGCGGCCCGCCGAACAGGCCTTTTCGGCGGGTCGATGCGCGTTGAACGCGGTGGGAAGACTCGAAGCCCTTAGCCTGAAAGCTCCCTGATTGCCGACCGATGGTCGAGACGAACCTGCGGAACGGGCCGCAGAATCAGTGCAGGCGCGGGTACTGGAAGTAGGACGTGATTCTAGTAGGTCTGAGTGAGGGTATGCAAGCGGAATCCCGAGTCCCGTCAGGCGGCGACGATCTCCTTGAGCCTTTCCGCGTCGATATTTGCTCCGCTGACCACTACCGCCACACATCTTCCGGGCGTC
>JACQTH010000076.1 GCA_016210935.1 Acidobacteriota bacterium
GCCGTGCACCCCATCGGGAGTCATCGAGCTCCTTGATCGGTCGGGTATTCCGATTGCAGGCCGTCGTGCCGTGGTCATCGGGCGGAGCGACATCGTCGGCAAGCCGACGGCGATTCTCTTGCTTCACCGTGACGCCACCGTGACGATCTGTCATTCAAAGACGGCGAACCTGTCGGACGTCGCGCGTCAGGCCGACATTCTCGTGGCGGCCGTCGGCCGGCCGGCATTCGTGACGGCGGAGTTCGTCAAGCCGGGCGCGACGGTGATCGACGTGGGCATCAGCAGCGTGAGCGACCGCGCGCTCATCCGGCGGTGGTATGGCGACGATCATCCGCGGCTGGCGGACTTTGAACGCCGGGGCGCGCTGCTGGTGGGCGATGTCCATCCCGGCGTGGTCGAGAGTGCCGGCGCGTTGACGCCGGTACCGGGCGGTGTGGGCCCGCTCACCATCGCCATGTTGCTGCGGAATACGGTCCGGGCGGCGGAGATGAGGAATGGATAGAGTGCCTGAGGTGCCTAGAGTGCCTAGAATGCCTAGTGCCTAAAGTGCCGGCAGTACGAAGCCAATATTCGGTAAGACTTTCGGCACTTCAGGCACTCTAGGCACTTCGGGCACCTCAGGCACCCTTGAGGCCGAATGCTCCAGGTGGCCTTGACTGGCGGACTCGCGACGGGGAAGTCCTACGTGGCCGCGCGGCTCCAGGAGCGTGGCCTGCCGACGATCGATTCGGACGCGCTCGTCCATCAGGAACTGAAGTCGGGCTCCCCCGCGATCGCGCCGATCCTCGAGCGTTTCGGTGCCGAGGTCCTCGGCGATGACGGGTCGATCAATCGGCGCGTGCTCGCGCGAAAGATCTTCGCGGATCCGGTCGCGCGCCGCGATCTGGAAGCGATTCTGCATCCGCGCGTCTACGAGCGCATTCACGACTGGTTCGCAGCGCTCGCTGCGGAGGGCCGCCACCGGGTCGGCGTCGCGGATATTCCGCTGCTCTACGAAACGAGGCACGAAGGCGAGTTCGATCGGGTGATCGTGGTGGCGTGCGACGGCGAGGAGCAGGTGCGCCGCGCGATGAAGCGGGATCAAATCTCGGAAAACGAGGCGCGCGAGCGGCTGGCCGCGCAGCTTCCCATCGTCGACAAAGTGCGGCGCGCCGATTATGTGATCTGGACGAGCGGTACGTTCGAGGAGACCGATCGGCAGATCGATGATGTCGTCAGGACGTTAACCGCGATTGGCGGGCAAGATTGAGGTCGGGAGCCAGGCGCGTTAGGCACGTCAGGCACTCCAGGCACCCCCCAGGCACTCTACACCGCTTCCCCTTCCGTTCCGTCCTTCGCGGACGCAATGCGCTCTTCCACGAAGCTGTTCCACTCGTGACAGTGCGGGCACTGCCAGAGGAGCTCGGTGCTGCGATACCGGCAGCGCAGACAGATGTGCGGGTCGAGATAGAAGACCGACCGCCGCGCCAGTTCCATATATCGATCGACCAGCACGGGGTCGAGATTCAGCCGCACGAGCGATTCCCAGATGGCGTGGTGAATGCTCAGCCCGTGCGGGTTATGCACGAGCGCCTCCAGGAGGAGGTCGAGCGCGCCGGCGAAGTCGCGGCGATTGGCCAGCTGGCGGGAGAGGGCGAGCCGGGCCCGCCAGTCCTGCGGATTGGCGGCGATCAGCTTGCGGCAGAGATCCGCGAGCCGATCGGGCGTGTTCATCCGTGCGTAGGCGGACTGCAGCCGATCGAACACCAGGTGTGATCGATCGGGCGCCCCTTCGAGCACCTTTTCCCAGGTCGATACCGCCTCGGGCAACTGGCCTTCGTAGAACTTGACGTCTCCGAGATTCAGGTACGCCGGCACGGTGCTGGGATCCAGGTCGATCGCCGCGCGGAAGCGCTGCGCCGCCACGCCGTGCTCCATCCGCTTGAGGGCATCGAGGCCCAGCTCGTTCTCCAGGAACGCCTGGATCTGCTGATTGCCGTGCTGCTGCTCGGGCGCCGCCAGCGCGATGAGCCGCTGGCGGATTTCGTAGGCCTGCTGCCACTGATGCTGTTCCTCGTACAGCTTTTCGAGGTTCACCAGCGCGTACTGATTCTTCGGATCCAGTCGCAACACCTGATCGAACGCTTCGAGCGCGCGATCGACGAACCCGCCTCGTTTGAAATCCAGACCGAGGCAGAGCAGGACGTACGCGTGCTCCAGTTTGTTCAGCTTCGGACGCTGGAGCAGGCTTTGATGGACATGAATCGCCCGGCCGACCTGCCCCTTCTCGCGATACAGATTGCCCAGAATCATGTGAATCTCCAGAGCATCCGTATCGAGACGCGCGCGGCTCAGTTCCTCGATGGCGAGATCGATCTGATTGGCGACCAGGAAATTCAGTCCGAGGATGTAGTGCGGGGATTCTCGGGCGCGCCGGCGATCGATCCACCGGCCGTCACGCAGCTTGTAGCGCTCCCACGCCTTGCCCGTGGCCAGCCCGATCAGCAGGCTGAGCAGCGCGGCGAGCAGGGTCGCGTAGTCC
>JACQTH010000574.1 GCA_016210935.1 Acidobacteriota bacterium
GACGGTCCGAGCCTCGGCGGATTCGTTTGCCCCGTCGTCATCGCGCATGCCGAGCTCTGGAAAATCGGGCAGCTCTGTCCCGGCGACGCGGTTCGCTTCATCCGCATCCCGGAGACCGAAGCGCGGCGGATGGAGATGGACCTGGACAACGCGATTTCCACTTTTTCCCTGCCGGGCCGAGGCTGGCGGGCATTCGGCGCGCCTTCCAAAAAACCCGAGCCGGCAATCCTGCGCCAGAACGGCGGCACGGTTTATCGCGCATCGGGCGATCGTTACCTGTTGATCGAGTTGGGCCCGAATACGCTCGATCTCAACCTGCGGTTTCGCGTGCACGAGCTGGAGAAGATGCTCCGGCAACAACACCTGCGCGGCATCATCGACATTACACCTGGCATCCGGTCGCTGCAGGTCCATTACGACAGCCGGATCCTGCGCCGCGAAAAGCTGATCGCATGTCTCGAAGCGTGCGAACAGTCGCTGCCGGACCTCGACGACATCACGCTTCCCACGCGCATCGTGAATTTGCCATTGTCTTGGGACGATCCTGCGACGCAGCTCGCCATCCGCAAGTACATGCAGTCGGTGCGGCCGGATGCGCCGTGGTGCCCGAGTAATATCGAGTTCATCCGCCGAATCAACGGCCTTGGATCGATCGACGAGGTTCGGGAGATTGTTTTCGATGCAAGTTACCTGGTGCTCGGCCTCGGCGACGTGTACCTGGGCGCGCCCGTGGCCACGCCGCTCGATCCCCAGCATCGTCTCGTCACGACGAAGTACAATCCGGCCCGCACCTGGACCGCGGAAAACTCCGTCGGCATCGGCGGCGCTTATCTGTGCGTCTACGGTATGGAAGGTCCGGGCGGTTATCAGTTCGTGGGGCGCACGGTCCAGATGTGGAATACCTATGGAGAGCCGCCGTGGCTGTTGCGTTTCTTCGACCAGATCCGTTTCTTTCCCGTGTCCGCGACTGAGCTTCTCGAAATCCGCGACGCTTTTCCGCACGGCAAGTACGAACTAAACATCGAGCCGCGCGACTTTAAGCTTCGCGATTATCGCAAGTTCCTTCAGCAAACCGCTGGCGAGGCCGCGAAATTCAAGAAGCAGCAGCAGGCGGCATTTCTTGCCGAGCGCGACCGATGGGCGGCAGCCGGCCAGCCGGAATTTCTCGAGTTGCCGCCGGAAGCGCCTGTGGCCGCGAATGCAGGCATTCCGGACGGCTGCGAAGCCGTTCGTTCCCCCATGACCGCCAGCGTTTGGCAAGTGGCGGTCGAGCCCGGCCAGCGCGTGGGAGCGGGCGAAAGGATCGTCGTGTTGGAGGCGATGAAGATGGAATTCGTGGTCACGGCTCCAGCCGAAGGAATCGTCGAAGTCGTCCATTGCGCGCGAGGCAGCATGGTGGCGGCGGGCCAAAACCTCGCAACGTTGAGGGTGGGATCATGATGTCGATTTCAAGGCTAAGGGAAAGTTATGTGCGAAGAGTGGCGAGTCCGGCGGATGTGGTTACCGGAATCTTCGAGCGTATTCAGACAGAAGGCGTCCGGCCGGTGTGGATTTCGCTCGTTGACCGGGCTGCGGCGATCGAGCGAGCCAGGACCGTCGATCTGTCTCTTCCGCTCGGCGGAGTGCCCTTCGCCGTCAAAGACAACTTCGACGTTGCGGGCATGTCCACCACCGCGGGATGCCCCTCGTTCGCCTACGAGCCTGCAAAAAGCGCGACTGTCGTCCAGCGCCTCATTGACGCCGGCGCGATTCTTATCGGCAAGACGAACATGGATCAGTTCGCGACAGGCCTGGTTGGGGTTCGCTCGCCCTACGGCGCTTGCTCGAGTGTTTTCGATTCGCGCTACATTTCGGGGGGATCGAGCTCCGGATCCGCCGTCGCTGTCGCAAAACGCCTCTGCGCCTTTTCGCTGGGCACGGATACCGCCGGCTCCGGCCGCGTGCCCGCGGCGTTCAACAATCTTCTCGGACTCAAGCCGACCCGCGGACTCGTGAGCTGCAGCGGGGTCGTGCCGGCATGCAAATCGCTGGATTGCGTTTCCGTCTTCACCACCACCGCCGCGGATGCAATCGCCGTCTGGCAGGCCGCACGCGGCTTTGACCTCAATGATCCGTTTTCGCGGACATTCACGCCCGGAGCCGGAGCTGCGCCATGGCTCGGCGGCGCATTCCGGTTCGGTGTGCCTGAAGAATCGCAGTTGAAATTCTTCGGTGACTGGGAAACGCCGGCATTGTACCGGAAGGCCGTGGAGAAGCTCGAGAAGTTGGGAGGCATCAAGACAACCATCGACTTCACGGTGTTCCGAGAAGCCGCCGAGTTGCTTTATTCGGGGCCTTGGGTTGCGGAGCGATTCGCCGCCGTCGGCGATTTTCTACAAATGGGGACGGAGGGGGTGAATGAGGTCGTACGCCGAATCATTCTCGGCGGGGAAAAGTATTCGGCGGCGGACGTCTATCGAAGCATGTACCGCCTGGAGGAATTGAAGCAGCGCGCGGCCGGGCAGTGGCCGATGATGGATATCCTGCTGCTGCCGACCGCGGGAACGATCTACATGCGCGGAGCTGTCGAAGCGGATCCCGTCCGCTTGAATTCGAATCTTGGGTATTACACGAACTTTGTAAACCTGATGGACCTTGCGGCGATTGCCGTCCCTGCGGGCTTTCGTAGCGATGGCCTTCCGTTCGGCGTCTCGCTGATCGGGCCTGCGTTCTCGGACGAAGCATTGCTCGCTTTAGCCGCGCGCTATCTGGGAGAAGCGGCCCTGTTATCCGCGCCCGGTTGCGTCCTGGCCGCCGTTGTCGGCGCACACCTGAGCAGACAGCCCCTGAATCATCAACTCACGGACCGCGGCGCCCGCCTGGTGAAGGCGTGCCGCACCGGTCCGGAGTACCGCCTCTTCGCGCTGAATGGCGCAACGCCGCCGAAGCCGGGCCTTATTCGAGATGAGGAATTCGACGGCTGGGGAATCGAAGTCGAAGTATGGGCGATCCCGGAAAACTATTTCGGTGGTTTCGCCGCCGCGGTTCCATCTCCGCTCGCCATCGGCAACGTCCGGCTCGACGACGGCGTCTGGGTGAAAGGATTCCTTTGCGAGCCGGCCGGAGTCGCCGGAGCAGCCGAGATCACGCGGTTCGGGGGATGGAGAAGTTATGTTCGGAACGCGGGCTAGCGGCTACGAAATGCATAGGTGGAGTTAATGTCCCTCCCAGCGCGGCATAGTCCAACCGGTTTCATCCGCAATGCCGATTCGTTGTGCTTGTAAAATTCTGCGTGCCCGCCTTGACTCTTATGGGTCCAGATCGTGATCCCGGCCTTGCCCCACGCCAGATAGATATCGGGATGGATAGCCTTGCTCTCCCGCGATCGCGCCAACTTTATTCACGACGGCGAGCCCGTCTTTGAAGTCCGGAAATCTCGATTCCTTCTCGGTGGTGGTAGTCGACGACGCTCCAGTTAGCAAATTGTACGCCGCTGCTTAGCCAAGGAGCCGATGCGTCGGTATCAGACCGCGCTCGACGTGCACAACGAGCTCGAAGACTTGCTGCGACAGATCTCGATGGGCGCAGTCGAGTTGGCGCCTGTCCCCGTCCCTCGACAGCGACCGCGGGGCCTCCGTCGCGCGATGGGCGCCGTGGCGGGGATTTGCGCGCTGGCAGCGGCTGCAGCGCTACTCGTGTGGCGGCCATTCGGTGACGACACCAGTGCCCGTCCCGTGCGCGCGACCTTCAACCAGCTCACGTCTCAGCCTGGTGGGGAGCTGTTCGCCCGTCTGTCTCCCGATGGGAAGTGGGTCGTATACACGGGAGAAGGCGCGGGGAATCGTGACATCTACTTGCAGAGCGTCAGCGGCCAGACGCCGATCAATCTCACAGCGAATTCGCCCGCTGACGGCGAGCAACCGGCCTTTTCACACGACGGGGAACGCATCGCGTTCCGTTCGAGCCGCGACGGCGGTGGAATCTTCGTGATGGGTGGGACGGGCGAGGCCGTCCGGCGCGTGACGCGCGAGGGATTCAATCCGGCGTGGTCGCCCGATGGCGCCGAGCTCGCCTACACGACCGTACCCACGGAGCTCCGGCCCCAGAACGCGGAGCAGCGCGGCCAACTGATGGTGGTCGCGGTGAACGGCGGCGAGCCGCGCCAGCTGCACGACCGAGCGACTGGAAGAGATCGCCAACGCCGCTCGCGGCTGAGCGGCAGGCCGGAGCGCGCACGTTGCGAAGTCTCGGGACGAGAGGCACGGTGTGTCGGGTCCTTGGTGCTAAACTCAGGTCATGTCAACTACTGAAGAACTCCTTGCGGAAGTATTACGGCTGCCTCGTGCCGAACGCGCACGAGTGGTCGAAGAAGTGCTTTCCAGTTTGGAAGAGCCAGCGGATGACGTCGCCGCTGCGTGGGCCGCGGAGTTGGAGCGGCGTTCGCGAGAGGTCGCGGAAGGGCGCGTTCAGACCGTTGCTTGGGAAACAGTACGGAAGGAGATCCTGAGGGAACTCGAGCAACGGCGTGCGGGTCGATCTTCATCCTGAGGCCCGTGCCGAGTTCCGCTCAGGCGCGTTGTGGTATGAGGAACGA
>JACQTH010000590.1 GCA_016210935.1 Acidobacteriota bacterium
CGTCAGGAGGAGGCGGTTTCGGCGCGATGGGTGAAGGTGTCACGGTGGACGCCGCCGCGAATATCTACGGCGGCGAAGTCGGCAGCATTACGGGCATCACGAAGTTCGTGCCGCGTCTGCTGCCGCGAGGCCGCAAACCGAGCGAGAACGCGAGGCGTAGATAGGAAACAGACCCGGGACATCGAGGTTGGCCGAGAGCAGCGCTTCGTTGACGTGGTCAACGTTCACGACGTTGAGAATCACAACGTCCGGAACGTTGAGCAATGTGAACCGAGCCCTGGCCGTCGTCTTCTAAAGGCAGTGCCCGCTCACACCGCGACGATGTGAAGCATCCCTGAAAAGTCGGCGAAGTCGTCCGGATTGCGTGTGTACAGGGGGGCGGGCCCGCAGCGAGTGCTTCAACCGGGAATCATGACCACCGCTGACGGCAGGCCTTTTACAGGCGTGCCGTGACGGGCTGCAGGAGCGCCGTGAGGATGGCCTGACAAAACATCGGCAGATCATCCGGGCCCCGGCTCGTGATCATGTGCCGATCGACCACCACCGGCTCGTTGACCCAGGTGGCCCCCGCATTGATTAAGTCGTCCTTGATGGCGGGCGTGGACGTGCAGCGATAGCCGCGCATGATCCCGGCGGAGATTGGGATCCAGCCGGCATGACAGATGTGCGCGACCACTTTCTCCGACTGGTGGAATTGCCGCGTGAGCTCCAGGACTTTGGGCAGCCTGCGCAGCTTGTCGGGCGCGAAACCGCCCGGCAGCACGAGCGCATCGTACTCGGCCGCGTTCAGGTCGTCGATCCGTGCGTCGCTCGTGCACGGATACCCGTGCTTTCCCTTATACGTGTGACGCGCCTCGGGTCCCGCGACGGTGACGTGCGCCCCCGCTTCGATGAGCCGCAGCTTCGGGTACCACAATTCAAGATCCTCGTAGAGATCCTCCACGAACATGAGAACGCGGCGGTTGTCGAGCGGGTTGTCTTTCATGAGTTACCGGCCGAGCCGGACCCTGACGCCGGCATTCACCAGACGTGGCGATCCGATCGTCGTCGGCAGGGTCCCGACGACGTACTCCTCGTCGAGGAGGTTCTGCACGCCGAAGAAGGCCTCGAGCTTCGAGCCGATGGCGCGCGACGCGGTGAAGTCCAGCAGTGCATATCCCGGCAGGCCGGGGGTCGTTTCGCCGGGAACGACGCGGCTGTTGAGGTCGTCGTCGAACTGCCGCCCGATGACCTGTATTCCGAAGGCCAGCGTCGCATACCGCGGATCTGAAAAGGCCAGTTGCAGCGAGCCCCGGTGTTTCGGGACCTGAGGCAGAAACTTTCCGATGAGCGCTGGATTGGCGGCGAACTCACGTACCTTCGCCTGGTTGAACAAATAGCCGCCGGACACGCTCCACGAAGTGCCGAGGCGGTGCTGCACATCCGTCTGGAGACCTCGGATTCGCGTCCTTCCGAGATTCTGGCGCTGCAGCGTATTCACGAGGTCCCTTCGGGTCACGTTCGACACCGGGTTCTTCACGCGATTGTCGTACCACGTCATCCGCACGGTCGTGTTGGCGATCGGTCCGATATTGATGCCCGCCTCGCCGCCAACCAGTCGCTCGGGTCCCAGCTGATCGTTGGCGAGCGTCAGGATCGCGCCCACGCGGAACTGACGGTAGAGCTCGTTCAATGTCGGCGCGCGGAAGCCGGAGCTCACGCCGCCCCACGCGCTCACCCGATCGGTGATGCGGTAGATCGCCGCCACACGCGGGCTCACCGCCGTATCGTCGCGGTCCGGCAACAGCCTGTTGTTCGCCGTCGGCTGTCCGGTGGTGGCGGAGGTCTCGAAATTGTGCGCGTCGTAGTTCCGCCAGGAATCCACGCGGGCAGCCAGCGTCACGGTGATCTGGTCGGCCGGGGCGAAGATGTCCTGGACGAAGGCGCCGACGCTGCGCTGCGTCCCGCCGGAAATCCTGCGAAGGGTGACCTGCGTGCCGGTGACGGCATCAAGCGCGTCCTCGTTGCTGTCGCCGTCCACCCACCGCCAGTCGGAGCCCGCTGAGAAGTAATGCCGGCCGGCAAAGGCGCGCGACCACTGCACCATTCCCCCGACGCTCGTCGTCGGGACACGCTGCCTCAGCGACATGCGGCCGATAGCGCGGGTCACCAGGTTCGGCACGGCGAGGAAGGTGCTTCGGAAGGTCCCGACGTCCGTGAAGAGGCGGGCCTGCAGATCGCTGGCATCCGGCAGGACGATTCGCACGCCGCCGCTCGCAGACTTCCAGGTCGTGTCGTTGGCTTCAGGGTCGCGCGTAAAGGTACTAACCTTGCCGTTGTCCCGCTCCTCGCGGAAATAGCCGCCTCGGAAAAACGCCCTCACGCGGGTGGCCGGCGAGTAGTCCGCCTTCACAGTGAAGTTGCGGAACTCGACGCCCGCCTTGGTGTCAACGGCGCCGCGCTCGTTGGCCCGGACGATGTAGAAGCCGTCGGTGCTGAACGCGCTGGCATCGGCGGCGAGCCCCAGCTTGCCCCAGACGTCGCTGGCAAAGACATCGACTTTCGGGCTGTTCAAGTTTCCATATTGCGCCCTGACGGCGGCGCTTCGGCGGGTCGGGCGGCTGCTGACGAGGTTGATCACGCCCCCCATCGCGTAATTGCCGTACAGACTGGAGATCGAACCGTCGACCACCTCGACCCGATCGAGGCTCTCGAGCGGGACGCGCGTCCAGTAGACCCAGCCACCGAACGGATCGTTGAACGGCACGTTGTCGACCAGGACGAGCGTCCGGCTCACGCCGCTGGGTCCGATGCCGCGCAGCGACACACCCTGTGTCGTCGGGTGTGACGAGAGGCTGCTCGTGCGCCGAAAGAGACTGAAGGTCGGAATCTGACGCAGCACATCGTCGGCGACGACCGCCGGCGAGCGCCTGATTTGATCGCTGTGCAGAATGGTCACGCTCGCGGGCAGGTCGCCGAGCCTCTGCTCGCTGCGCGCCGGCGTCACCGTCACGGTTTCGAGCAGCGTCGCCGGTGACAGCACGATCTCGAGATCGCGATCGGCGGAGAGCGGCTGCTCCTTGGGCGCGAAGCCGCCGACCCTCACGATGAGCACCGCCTGGTCGGGGACGGTGTCGAACGTGAACCGGCCATCCGGTCCCGTGATAGTCTGACGCTCGGCGCCCGACGCGTCGCGGACCACCACCGTGGCCCCCGAGATGACCGCGCCGGTCGGATCCTTCACGACCCCTGCCACCCCGGTTTGTGCCAACGATATGGTAAAGACGAGGGCGAGTAGCATGGCGTCCTCTTGAAGGTTGTTGAGCGGCCTCCATTATATGAGCGTCATCCCGCTCCCACGTACCCCCCGGGAGCAGCGAGTGTATCATCCGTGAGACCTCACGACGATGGCGCGTGACATCGATGCGCTGACCGCGTCCACGCTGAAGCATCTCCGGGAGCGGTGGTGGGATGACAAGTTCACCTCGTTCCTGCGGGAGCGGCTCCTTCCCCGTCCAGGCAATCGCATTCTCGACGTTGGCTGCGGCGTCGGGACCGCGGAAGTCAGCCTGGGGCTGCTGCAACTGAGTCAGGTCCGGCTCTACGGGGTCGACCGTCTCGTCGATCGGCTTCGACAGGCGGTCGCTGACACACGGGCGCGCAACATCCGGGCGCGCTTCGCGACGGGCGATGCCTGCGCGCTGCCGTTCAAGGATGCGGTGTTCGATTCGACGTTCTGCGTCGCCGTGCTCCAACACATCGCCGATCTGGAGAACGCGGTCCGCGAGCTCGCGCGCGTCACACGCAGCGGCGGCCGCGTGCTCGTCGTGGAGCCGGACAATGCTGCGCGGTACTGGTTCAGCTCTACCGAGACGGGTAAGCGGGCCTTCGAGCTCGGAGGCCGTTTCTTCACGGCCCTCGCCCTGGCGCGCGGGGATACGACGGATCCGTCCGTCGGCCCGAAGCTTCCAGCGATCCTCGACAGGCACAAGATCGAGCCGGTCTCGGTACACCTGTTTCCGGTCTCCGTAGCTCATCTCGGCGCGCCCGCCGCCTCGGCCTGGGCGTCACGACGCGAAGCGATCGTCGCATCAATCGGGCGCGCGGAATCGGAATCCATCAAGCGCCTGGGCGCCGATTATTTGAAGCTGCTCGATCGGTACGCAGAGGAAGCCGCGTCCGCCGGGAGCGCGTTCGTCGAGATTCAGAACACGATGTTGTTTGCGACAATGGGAGTGAGGCGTGAGTGAAGGGTGGCACGGCTGGGACCAATACGCTCCGTTCTACGACTGGGAAAACGCGCGGACGATGGGGCGCCGCGACGTGGAATTCTGGCGGCGTCTCGCGGCCCGGACCGCGGGGCCGGTCCTCGAGCTCGGATGCGGAACCGGCCGCGTCGCCGTTCCCGTGGCGCGAAGCGGCGCGCGCGTCGTCGGAGTGGATCGATCGAGCCAGATGCTCGCGCGGGCGCGCAGGCATGCGCGCCGGGCCCGCCTCGGGCCGCGGCTGACATTCGTCCGTACCGACATCCGATCACTCCCGTTCTCCTCACACGGTCCGTTCGGGGTCGTCATGGCCCCGTACGGGATCCTGCAGTCGCTCCTTTCTGAAGAAGACCTTGACGCCACGCTCGCGGCGGTCTCACGCGCGACGAGTCGCCGCGGGATCTTTGGCGTCGACCTGGTTCCGGACCTCCCCGCCTGGCGCGAGTACAGAAACGAGGTCAGCCTGCAGGGGATCTTTCGACGCGGGTCGACACGAGCGAGATTGACGCTGGTCGAGACAGTCCGCCAGGACCGGCCGCGGGCGTTGACGATCTTCGATCAGGAATATGTCGAGGGGCACGAACACACCGAGCGCCGTCATCGGTTCACCTTGACATTCAGAACGATCGGCGTCCGTGACATGTGCGCCCGTCTCGATGCCGCAGGCTTCGACGTCGAGGCGGTACTGGGCGACTACGATGGCTCGGCGTGGGATGAACGGGCGGAGGTGTGGCTGATAGTGGCGAGAAAAAGATAGGGTGCCTGAAGTGCCTGGGGTGCCTGAAGTGCCTTGGTGCTGAAATGTGCGCTCACCTCGGCTCCTTGCGGAGCCTACGCACTCGAGGCACTCTAGGCACTCCAGGCACCATAGGCACTCTCCCCTCATGGTAAGATCTTGAGTCCATTCGGGTTTTTTCTGGAGCGTTCCCCATGTCCGGCCATTCCAAATGGCACTCCATCAAGCACAAGAAGGGCGCCGCCGACGCGAAACGCGGCAAGATTTTCACGCGCCTGATCAAGGAACTGACGATCGCGGCTCGCCACGGTGGGGGCGATCCCGACGCGAACCCGCGGCTGCGGACCGTGATTGCCGAAGCCAAGGCGAACAACATGCCCGCCGAGAACATCAAGCGCGCGATCCGGCGCGGCACCGGCGAGGAGCCGGGGATGACGTACGAGGAAGCCACGTACGAAGGCTACGGTCCCGGCGGGGCGGCGATCATGATCGACGTGCTTACCGACAACAAGAACCGGACGGTCGGCGAGCTGCGGCATCTGCTGTCGAAACACGCAGGCAACCTGGGCGAGACCAACAGCGTCGCGTGGATGTTCGAGAAGAAAGGGTCGATTGTCGTCGACAAGTCGAAGGCGAAGGAAGAAACCCTGATGGATGCCGTCCTCGAAGCCGGCGCCGACGACATGCGCGACGTTGTGAGCTCCTGGGAGTTCATCGCGTCGCCGGATGCGGTCCAGGGCGTCCTCGACGCGGTCAAACGCCTCGGCATCGAGCCGGCGACGGCCGAAATCGCGATGCTGCCGCAGAATTACGTGAAGCTCGAAGGCAAGGCCGCGCAGCAGATGCTCAAGCTGATGGAGGTCATCGAGGAGC
>JACQTH010000578.1 GCA_016210935.1 Acidobacteriota bacterium
CTTTTCCGCGCTCTCACTCTTTGGAATGGTTCCCGCTGCCCTGATGGGGCACGACATCGATGGCGTGCTGTCGAAGGGCATCGAGATGAGCCTTGCCTGCCGATCCGAAGACATCGAAGCGAACCCGGGCGTCTCCCTCGGCGCACTCATGGCGTGTGGCGCCAGTCAAGGACTCGACAAGCTCGCCATCGAGTTGGGTCCATCGCTCGAGTCGTTCGGGCTGTGGGTCGAGCAGCTTGTCGCCGAAAGCACAGGGAAAAACGGCAAAGGAATCGTCCCGATTGTCGGTGAACCGCTCGCCCGGGCAGTCCAGCCCACCGATCGCGTGCATGTCTCGGTGGATTTGCCCACACCGGAGGCGATTGGCGGCGAATTCATGCGCTGGGAAATCGCCACGGCCGCGGCCGGAGCCCTTCTCGGCGTGAATCCCTTCGACGAGCCGAACGTCCGGCAGGCGAAGGAGGCGACCGCATCGCTGCTGGAGGCGTACAAAACGAACGGACACCTCCCGATTCGCCAACCCGACCTCGTCGATCCTCACGCCACCCTGACGTTGAGCGAAGCGGCCCGGCAATCACTCAGCGGTCCGGGTTCGTGGCGCGTCTTCACCCTTCTTCGAAGCGGAGACTACCTGGGACTGCTGGTTTACCTTGCCCCGTCGGCGTCCATCGAGGACCGATGTCGCCGCACACGCGCCGACCTCGCTCGGCAGACTGGCTGTGCGACGATGTTTGGCTACGGCCCGCGCTATTTGCATTCGACGGGTCAACTCCATAAGGGAGGACCGAACACCGGCGTCTTCGTTATCGTGACCGCAGACCCGGATTCAGATCTGGACGTGCCGGGGGAAGCGTTCACGTTCGGCGTTCTCGAGCGGGCTCAGGCGATTGGGGATTACATCGCGCTCGAAAGAGCCGGGCGCCGCGTGCTGCACGTGCACCTGCCCGCTCCCACCGCCGACGCGCTGGCTGTCGTGTTGGACCGGTTGTTGGAGGCGTGATGGGGTCAGGTCTACCTGACCCCTACGATCCGCCCGACAGAGATTCGCCGAGCCGCTCCAGCGTTTCGACCGGCGCGACCCGGCTGATCATCCAGAAATCACGCCGCCGCTCGAACCGGAACTGCATCCCGAGCGCGTCGACGTGGCGCTTTCCATCGCGTCCGCGCGTCGTCCGGATCGTGGTGAAGGCGTTCGCGTGCTTCTGATCTTTCTCGAGTGTTATGCGGAGATCGACGAAGGCGACCTGAATCCCGCCTTCGGGGATTTCATATTTCGCGGCAGTGGTGATCAGCGTCTCGAGGCCGTCGATGACCGCTTCCTTCTCGCCCAGATCGATCCGAACCTCTTCGACGAAGTAGCGCCGCAGCCGCGTGGCCCGAGCGGCGCGGACGAGCTCGTTCTCGTGGCCGGTGACGCTCAAGTCGGTCGCCAGCTCGGACAGCTGTGTCTCAATCCGCTCCTCCTCGCGCGGCGCTTTCGAACGCGCGAGCAGGGCAAGACCGCCCACGAGCGTTACGGCGGCGAGTCCGAGAATCGGAGCGCTGAGAGGCCTTTTCAAAACAGCAGCTTTCCAATGAGCCGGGGCTCACCGACCTTTCCGAATTCGTGCAGTTGCTGCGGCATGCTGCGGTTGTCGCCGACGACGAAGTACTCGGTGCCGCCCAACCGTGTATCGGGCACGTTCCAGTCCGGCACCCGGTAACGCACGTACTCTTCGGAGAGCGGCTGCCCGTTGACGAGCACGAGACCGGCGCGAATCGTGATCCGTTCTCCCGGGAGCCCCACGATCCGCTTCAGGTAGACCACCTTCCGGCCCACCAGCTCGATCGCCGCAATGTCCCCGCGCTGCGGTCGTGCCCAGCGGTACGCCAGCGCGTTGATGAACACCAGCTCTCCGGCCCGGTGGGTCGGCTCCATGCTGACCCCATAGGTTCGGACCGGCAGCAGCACCCACCCGAAGACCACGATGCTGACGGCGACAATCGCAGCCGCCCGCATCAGCGTCCAGCGCAGGCTTCGACCCACAACGATGTCGAGAACCTCGGGTCTGTGACGAACCGCCAAGCGCTGGACTCCGAGGAAAGACACGAATATCCCGAAGATTTATCGGACCGGCTTTAGGCGGTCTTCACACCGAAGGGCGCCAAACCGTGCAGTATTGCGCAAGGATTGGGTCAACCTCCCTTTGGACACGGCTGAGATAGACTGGACTGCCGAGAGGCTTGCACCTATGACGAAACAGAAACTGACCGCCACGACCGTAACCCTGCTTCTGGGTGCATTGGCGACCACCGCCACACTTCAGACGCCGTCGACGACTCGAACGGTCGCGTTCGTCGGCGCGAAACTGTTCGACGGCACCGGCGCAGCGCTCGTCGATCCCGCCACGATCGTCGTGTCGAACGGCAAGATCGATCAGGTGGGATCCTCCTCGACGATCAAGGTGCCGTCCGGCGCCGAACGACTGGACGTGTCGGGCAAGATCATCACTCCCGGACTCATCAACGCGCACGGCCATGTCGGCGACACGGTCGGCCTGCAAAGCGATCCGAAGTTCTACACGGCCGAGCACATCCGCCGGCAGCTCCAGCTCTACGCCTCGTACGGCGTGACCACGGTCTTCAGCCTGGGGGGCGATCGCGAACACGGGTTTTCGGTTCGCGACGCCCTCTCGAAGCAGCCGGATACCGCGCGGTTGTTCGTCGCGGGTGATGTCATCACCGGCAAGACACCGGAAGAGGCACGCGCGAGCGTCTACCGGATGGCCGACTTGAAGGCCGACATCATCAAGATCCGCGTGGACGACAACCTCGGCGCGTCGACCAAGATGGCGCCCGAGGTGTACCGCGCCGTGATCGATGCCGCCCACCAGCGCGGGCTCAGGGTCGCGGCCCACATCTTTTATCTGGATGACGCGAAGGCGCTGCTCAAGGCCGGTGTCGATTTCATCGCGCACAGCGTTCGCGACAAAGAGGTCGATGCAGAATTGATGGCCCTGCTGAAGCAGCGGGACGTGTGCGTCTGCCCCACCCTGACGCGCGAAGTCTCGACGTTCGTCTACGAGACCCGCCCGGCGTTCTTCGACGACCCGTTCTTTCTTCGATCGGTGGACGCGAAGGTCCTCGCCGAGCTGACGCAGCTGGAGCGCCAGGAGCGGTATCGCACCAGCAAGAGCGGCCAGGCGTACAAGGCCGCGCTGAAAGTCGCGAGTCGCAACCTGAAAGCGCTGGTCGATGGTGGTGTCCGGATCGCGATGGGAACCGACACGGGCGCCCCGACCGGCAGGTTTCAGGGATACTTTGAGCACATGGAACTGCAGCTCATGAGCGACGCCGGCCTCACCCCGCGGCAAATCATCACGGCGGCGACCAGCGATGCCGCGCGCTGCCTGAAGATGGAAGGCAGGCTCGGCACGCTGCAGCCGGGTGCCGCCGCGGACTTCGTCGTGTTCGGCTCCAATCCGATCGAGAACATCCGCCACACGCGTACGCTCGAGTCAGTCTGGATTGGTGGCCGGCGCGTCTCTCCTTGAGGGCTGACGGTATACTGAGGAAGGACCCTGCGCTGCGGGGATTCGGGATTTGGGATTCGGGATTCGTAGGATCAAGAAACGCCTTTTCGCCGAACCCCGAAGCCCGAATCCCGAACCCCGGCACCTGGTAGCGACGATGGCCACCCCCGATCTTGGCGGCAAAGTCCTGGAGCGAACCAAAACGACCACCAAAGAGCCCGCGCTCTACAAGGTGGTGCTCCATAACGACGACTACACGACGATGGACTTCGTCGTGCAGATTCTGGAAACGGTTTTTTTGAAACAACCGGCTGAGGCGTTCCGCGTCATGATGCAGGTCCACGTCGAGGGTCGGGGGCTCTGCGGCGCCTATCCGTACGAAGTGGCGGAAACCAAGGTGGATACGGTGCATACGCTTGCCCGTTCCGCCAACTTTCCGTTGAGAGCGAGCCTGGAGGAAGAGTAGAAAACGGCACGGGATTCGGGATTTGGGATTCGGGATTCGGCGGATCGACGGCAAGACTCCACGAATCCCGAGCCCCGAATCCCGAACCCCGGCAGAAACCAAGTCATATGTTCAGCGCCTCGGTCGAAATGCTCCTCCATGTCGCCTATCGAGAGGCGACGGCCCGGCGTCACACCCATCTGACACTGGAACACCTGCTGTACGTCCTCGCGCATGATCTCGAGGGCGAGAAGATTCTGGGAGCCTGCGGGGTCGATCTCTCCAAGCTGCGGCGCGATCTGGATGAATATCTGTCTCAGTCTGTCGAGAAGTTCCGCCGCGGGTCCGAGCGCGAGCCGGAACAGACGCTGGCGTTCCGCCGCGTGCTGCAGACCGCCGTCCTGCACGTGCAGAGCGCGGGCAAGACTGAAGTGACGGCGGGCGATCTGATCGCCGCCATCATGCAGCAGCCGAACAGCCACGCGTGCCGGCTGCTCGAAGAACACGACGTCACACGTCTCGACGTGTTGAACTACATCTCGCACGGCATCACGAAGGTCCGCACGGCCCGCACCGAGCGACCCCTTCCCGCCGATGCGGCCGCCGGCTCCGGAGACGAGGGTGCGGCCTCGGCGCGCGATCCCCTTCGCGCCTATGCCGTGAATCTGACGGACCGTGCGCGCCAGGGAAAGCTCGACCCGCTGATCGGCCGCGCGACCGAGCTGCAGCGCACCATCGAGATTCTCTGCCGGCGGCGCAAGAACAACCCCGTCTTCGTCGGCGACGCCGGCGTCGGCAAGACGGCGATGGCCGAGGGGCTGGCCACGCGGCTTCTTGAAACGGACGTCCCTAAGCTCCTGAACGGCGCCGAGGTGTTCTCGCTCGACACCGCCGCGCTGCTGGCGGGGACGCGGTTCCGGGGCGATTTCGAGGAACGTTTCAAGGCCGTCATCAACGCCCTGGCCGACAGGCCGATGCCGATCCTGTTCATCGACGAAATCCATGCGACCATCGGCGCGGGCGCGACGACCGGCGGCACTCTGGATCTGGCGACGATGATCAAGCCGGTCCTGACCGCCGGCGATCTGCGCATCGTCGGATCGACGACCTTCGAGGACTTCAAGCACATCGAAAAAGACCGCGCCCTCGCGCGACGGCTGCAGAAGGTCGTGATCGACGAGCCGACGATCGAGGAGACCATCCGCATCCTGCAGGGGCTGCGTTCCCGGTACGGAGAGCATCATCTGGTCGAGTATAGCGACGCGGCGCTCGAAGCCGCGGCGCGGTTGGCGAAGCGGCATCTGCGCGACTACCGCTTGCCGGACAGCGCCATCGACGTGCTGGACGAAGCCGGCGCCATGCTGCGGTTACAGGCCGCGCCTGCAGGGCCTGCAGGGAATGACAGCGGCAAGGACGCCGCGCCCGTCAGGGTGGAGGCGGATCACATCGAACGAATCGTCGCGCGGATGGCACGAATCCCGGAGAAGCACGCGTCCGCATCGGACCGCGAGCGGCTGCGGACCCTCGAGGAATCGCTGCGGCGGGTCGTGTTCGGTCAAGACGAAGCCGTGCGACTCGTCGCCCAGGCGATCAAGCGCTCCCGCGCGGGGTTGGGTCAGCCCGATCGTCCGGCGGGCTGCTTTCTCTTTACAGGGCCGACCGGCGTCGGCAAGACCGAGCTGGCGAAACAGCTCGCGCTGCACCTGGGCAACGAATTCCTGCGCTTCGACATGAGCGAGTACATGGAGAAGCACACTGTGGCGCGGCTCATCGGGGCGCCTCCCGGATATGTGGGATTCGAGCAGGGCGGACTGCTGGTGGATGCCGTTCGATCGCACCCGTACAGTGTCGTGCTGCTCGATGAAATCGAAAAGGCGCATCCGGACATCTACAACATCCTGCTGCAGGTGATGGATTCGGCGACGCTGACCGACAACAACGGCCGCAAGGCCGATTTTCGTCAGGTGGTCCTCATCATGACCTCCAACGCCGGCTCACGTGAGATGAGCATGAAGCCGGTCGGATTTGCCGGACGCGGCTCGTCGGCGACGGGCCTCGCGCGCACGGGCGCGAACGCCGCGCGGGCCCAGGCGCGCAGCGCGATCGAGCGGGTCTTCAGCCCGGAATTCCGCAACCGGTTGGACGCGATCGTGACCTTCTCGTCGCTGACTCCCGACGTCATGGAGACGATCGTCGAGAAGTTCATCCTGCAACTCGAGGCGCAGCTGTCCGAGCGGCGCGTCGCGATTGCCTTGATGCCGGCTGCGCGGGCGTACCTCGGACAGAAAGGGTACGACCCGGTCTACGGCGCGCGGCCCCTCGCGCGGGTCATTCAGTCCGAAGTACGCGACCCGCTGACCGAAGAGATCCTGTTCGGGAGGCTTCAGGAAGGCGGGACAGTGACGATTGATGGGCAGGATGAGAAGCTGACGTTCAGTTTTGACGCGCCCGCGAAGGTCAAGGAACCAGTCGAACCGTAGTGGGCAACCCGCCGTGGTTGCCAGCAAAACGCTCCGCGGTTACTCTCGGTCGACGGGCCACGACGCCGACGGGGAGCTCGCTTCTACATCAATTTCCCTATCGGTCCCAAATCCAGGTTCAGATCCTCGAGATCGATCTTGAACTGGCGCCCGATGTCCATGATGGTCTGCTCCAGCTTCATCAGGGCGGCGCCGACGGCTTCCGCTTCCCCCGTCGTCAGCGTCCCTTCCTCGAGACGCCGCACCGCCTGCCGCTCCATCAGTTTTCGAATGAACTCGATGAGCGTCAGCACGAGCTTCACGACAGAGCGCTGGACATCGTCCGCTTCGGGATTCCATCGCAGCGGCGAGCTGCCGCGCGCGGCTTTCTCGATCTGCTCTCGCAACGATTCAAGATCCACGACCTCGCGGACTGCGAGACCGGACGCCGACCGGTCCCTGCCGCGCCTGCGTTTTCGCCGGCCCCGGGGGCGGGCGTTACGACGACGCGCCGGACGTTTCACCGTCGTCGCCGAGCCTTTCTCTTCGCGGCGCGCGATGGGATTGCCATTGTTTGCGTTTCGCGGCTCTCGAGTCTTGGCCCCGATTCGGACAGGATGCGATCGGCGGCGGCAATCAGGGAGGACAGACGAACGTAGACGAGATCCACGTTTGCCAGGCCAAGCGTGAGATCCGCGTTGAGAAGCGCGCCTTTGTCGATCAGGCTGTCGACCAGATCGAGCAGCGTGACTTCACGCCCTGCAAGCGCTGCCTGAAGCTTCGTTGTAGGTGTCCGTCGCCGGGTTGGCATTCGATACCTCAGAGTGCCTAGAGTGCCCGGGGTGCCTAAAGTGCCTGGAGTGCGGAAGGCGCCTCAAGCGCCTCGGGTTCTGCGCACCCTAGGCACTCTAGGCACCTTGGGCACCTCAGGCACTCTACTCAACGAAATGGTAGGGCGGCCAGGGACCCGTGAGAATGACCTCATAGCCCGCCCTGCTCGCCTCCGCCGCCAGCGACCTGAGGCGCCGCTGAAACGCCGTCGTCGCACGTTTTGCGACGAGGTAAGCCACGTCGAGCAGCACCCGACTTCCCGGCACCTGTTCGATCGACTCGCGACGCCGCATATCGGTCGCGCTCTTCGAGAGTGTCTTGACGATCCGATCGCTGAGGCCTTCATCGCGCGGCGAGCGGCGCGTCCCGGATGCCAGCTTCCGCTTCGCCTCGAGATACCCACGCCCGGTCTTCGGAAGCCGCCGCACCCGCACGGGCCGGGCAGCAGCCTGCCCGGTGACGAGCCGTACCCCCCATTCGAGAGCGCCAGACACGTGACGGACCGTCTCGACAATCTGATCGATGCGTGAGCCGATTTCAGCAACCGCGCGTTCGTCGCTGGCAAACAGGGTGAGGAGCTTCATCGGCACCACGGTGCCCTTTGACAGGCACGCCTGGACGACCGCCTCATGCCCTACCGCACACTGCGAGACCCATTCGAGATCCTGAAGCCCCTGAACGAGCGCTTCCTCGGAATACAGGGCGGCGTCGACATCGGACACGACGAGCCGCAACGTGCCCCGGAACGCCCTGCGAGGCCTTTTCCTACGGTCGTAGCGCAGACCTTTAGGTCTGCCGGCGGCCGGCGGTTGGCGCGTGAGCGCGATGACGCGAGGCGGGGCCGATCCCGGAAGACGCGGCCGCAGTTGTGGAGGGGAGATCCGCGCCCGCGAGTGAACGACGCAGTAGACGTAGGTAAGGGTGGCGCTCAAGGGTCGTAGTCACGGGAGTCGGGGTTCGGGATTTGAGGTTCGTAAGACGAGACCTTCGAATCCCGAAACCCGAATCCCCAATCCCGGGAGACTATCACTTCTCGTGCTCCTCCCCCGTGAACTCCGCCTCGACGCCGGTCACCTTGAACGCACCGGCCTCCTCCTCCATCTCGCCGCGCTGGCGGATCTTGATTTCGCGAATCTTCGCCAGCACGTCGCGCTCGATGGCCGCGAACTCGTCCTCCGAGATTTCCCCGTTCTCGACCTTGAGCTGCGCTTCGAGGAGCCGCTCCCGGAACGTGGCCTCGTTGTTCATCTCCGCATCGACGGCCGCGGCGATCTTGTCGAGCACGAATCGAAGCCCGCCGATCAGCGCGTCGTCGAGGATGAACATCAGCGGTTGCTACACACGCTCCAGTTTGAGCCGGATGTTGACGAAGTTGTACGGCGGCCAGGGGCCCGTGTACTTGAAGGTGAGCTTGTCGTGGTTCGCGGCGATCGATTTCACGCGCGAGTCGAAGCCGGTCTCCTGATCGCGCGAGATCAGGAACGCCGCGTTCATGATCATCCGATCGCCAATCGGCTTGTTGATGCGCGAGGCCACGGACACGTCCCGCAGATGATGCAGGATCTCCGACACATAGCGCTCGGATTTGGCCTGAAGCGCCGCGTCGATTGCCCGGCCGTATTGCATGCGGGCGAAATAGGTCGACCCCTTCTGCTGCGAGATCTCCTGCTTCAGGCGATGGATGTCCTCGTCGTCCTGCTCGATGTCCGAGATAATCCGGTCGCGGTCCCACAGGACTTTCAGACCGAACTCGAGCTTGTTCTGCATCTTCGACAGCACGTCGCCAAAGGCGTCGTAGGCCGAGCGCAGCAGCTCGACGATGTCCTCGCGGGTCTTGAATATCGTGCCGAAGGACATCGGGATGACGGTGTGCTCGCGCATGACCATTTCGTTCACCCGCTCGTGCGCCAGCACGTTCTCGCGCGTGGAGTCCAGGACGCCGATTGGCACGTCCGAGACGACCGCCGCGAGATCGCGAAAGTGAATCGTGTCGACGTTCGACGGTTCGTCCCCGATGCCACTGGCCCC
>JACQTH010000054.1 GCA_016210935.1 Acidobacteriota bacterium
ATGGCATTCGTGGAAGATCGCCGTCGCTTGGTCATCCGGCTGGTCGTCATCCAGTACGCCATCACCGCGATCTTTGCCGTGCTGGCGTTGAGCTTCTGGTGGGTCCAGGTGATCGAGCACCAGCGGTTCTACGAAATGGCGGAGAACAACCATCAGCGGACGCTCGCGCTGCGCGCGCCGCGCGGCGTGTTGTACGACCGTGAGGGGCGCCCGCTCGTCGAGAACCGCGACTCGTTCCACATTTCAATCGTGCGGGAGCATACGAAGGATCTGGCGCGCACGATCCGCCTGCTCGCCGCGGTCACCGGAGTGAACGAACAGCTGATCCGCCAGGAGGTCGATCGCCAGCGTCGGGAACCGGTCTATCGTCCCATCACGGTCATCGAAGACGCCAGCCTCCCGCAAGTCGCCGCCGTGACGGCACGGCGGTTCGAGCTGCCGGATGTGATCGTCGAGCGCGTCCCCGTTCGCCGGTACCCACCAGACGCGCTGGCGGCGCACGCCTTCGGGTACGTCGGCGAGGCCGGTGAAAGGGAACTGGCCGCCCACGCCTTGCCGCTCGGCGCCATCGTGGGACAGTCGGGGATCGAGCGCGCCTACAACGAGCTGTTGATGGGCGAAGACGGCGCGCGTCGCGTGGTCGTCAACAGCGTGGGGCGCGAGATCAGGACCATCGAAGAAATTCCGCCCGCCGAAGGACGCCGCGTGAGACTGACGATTGATTACGATCTCCAACGCGGGGTCGAGGATGGGTTCCGGGAGCTGGGGTTCAACGGCGCCGCGGTGGTGCTCGACCCGAACACCGGCGAGGTGCTGGCACTCGTCAGCCTGCCGGCGTACGATCCGAACGCGTTCGCCGCCGGCATCGATCGCGAGACCTGGACGGCGCTGAACGTCGATAACCTGAAGCCGCTTCAGAACCGCGCGATTCAGGGACGCTATTCTCCCGGCTCCACCTTCAAGATCGCGGTGGCCACGGCCGCCCTCCAAGAAGGGATCGTCAGGCCGGACTTCAGGGTGCATTGCTCGGGCGGCGCGTACTTCTACGGCCAGTACTTCCAGTGTCATCTCAAAGGCGGGCACGGCTCGGTCGACATGCGCCAGGCGATTGAAAAGTCGTGCAACGTGTACTTCTATACCGTTGGCAACATGGTCGGCGTCGACAGGATCCACAAATGGGCGACCGCACTCGGTCTGGGAGAGAGGAGCGGCATCGACCTGCCGAATGAAGTCGAAGGGCTGGTGCCCTCGACCGAATGGAAACGCCGGCAGCGAGGCGAGAAATGGTACCCCGGAGAAACGATCTCGGTCGCCATTGGCCAGGGGCAGGTGTCGGTGACGCCAATCTCGATGGCCGTCATGATCGCGACCGTGGCCAACGGCGGCATGCGGCTCACGCCGCACTTCGTGAAAGCCGTCGATGAGGGAAAGGGCTGGCAGGCCGTCGCCCCGCCTGGTGTGAAAAAGAACATCCACCTGAAGCCGGAGACGGTGAAGGTCCTGCACGACGGGCTCTGGCTCGTCGTGAACGGTGCGGGCACCGGGGCGCGCGGTCGCATCCCCGGACGCAACGTCGCCGGCAAGACCGGCACGGCACAGGTGATTTCGATCGAGGGCAAGCAGCGGGCCGGCAGGACCGACAAGGATCTGCGGGATCACGGCTGGTTCGTGTTCTTCGCCCCGAAAGACAACCCGCAGGTAGCGGGCGTGATCTTCGCCGAGCACGCCGAGCACGGGTACTTTGCGGCGCCCATCGCCCGGCATGTGGTGCAGACGGTCTTTGCGAAGAAGGAAGGACGAAGCGTGCCGCCGTTCGACAAATCGCCGTTCCTGTGGACGACGACGACAACGCCGGCGGTAGGCGGACAATGAAGTCCCTCACTCAGCGGATCGTTGCAACGAATCTCCGCGGCGAGCCCAAGCGAGCCGCCCGCCTACGCGCTTTGCGCTTCGCCGAGGTCTCGCCGTAGCCTAGGCGAAGGCGCATGGCAGGCGGTGGGGGTCGGGCCCGGAGATACTCCACAA
>JACQTH010000585.1 GCA_016210935.1 Acidobacteriota bacterium
CAGAACAGGGAGGTCGGGCGATTGGTGATCACGCCTTCGGCGCCAATCAGGACGAAGCACAGCGGGTAGATCCACAGCATGATCTCGTAGACGTCGCGAGGGGCTTCGACGGCTCCCATCGCGCGCAGCGCGCGCTCGTGTCGGCGCGAGATTGCGGCCTCGGCGATCATGGCGGCGAAGACGGCCGAGAGGAAAATGATCATGTCCATGTGATAGTCGAACCCTCTCGGGGTTCGGGATTCGGGGTTCGGGATTCGGAGGAGTTCGTCTTTCGAATCCCGACTCCCAAATCCCGAATCCCGGGAATCAAAGACCCACGTCGCCGGCGAAGGCGATGGTCGGCTGCAGGAGCAAAGGGAAGATTCTCGCCGCCGCCGAGAGCGCGCGGACGGCACGCGATGATCCGACCAGCGCCCGCACTCCGCGGTTGAACATCCACTTGCGGCGGAATTCGCGCTGACGCCAGCGTGCGAGCCGCCTGTCCGCCCCGTCAATGCCCTCCTCGATCGCGGCGACGGCCGCGCGGCCCGCCAGCTCGCCACCTCGAATCGCAAAGCGCAGGCCGTCGCCGGTCATCGGATCGATGAACCCCGCAGCGTCTCCTGCGAGGAGTAGACCGGGCACACCAGCTCGTCGCACGTCGACCGCGAGCGGACCCATCGTCGCCGGCGGGTGAGTCAGTCGTGCGTGGGCGAATCGATCGCGGAGTCCCGGCTCGCGGTCGATCATCTGGGCGAGCAGTCTTGCCGGATCGCTGCGGCGCTCCCGCAGGACGTCTTCGGGCACGACCAGGCACACATTCGTCAGCGATCCGGGCACCGCTGCGATGCCGAGATAGTGCCCGGTCCGCACATGCATTTCGCCGAAGGGCGACAAACCCGCGACGCCCTCGTAATAGGCGCCGATGGCATAGCGACGCGGTTTCTTGGGATGGCGGGCCAGGCCGAGACCGAATGCGAGCGACGACCGGCGGCCATCGGCCGCAATCGTGATGGGCGCCTTCAGCTCGGCGTCCTTTCCGGATCGCAGCCGCACCCGCACCCCCACGACCGCGCGGTTTTCGACGATTCCGCCTTCTTCGCAGCTTCCGCCTGGGAGGCCCGCCTGAAGGCGGGCACTACGAGTACCCGATTCGTAGTGCCCGGTTTTAGCCGGGCTTTCGTGGCTTCCGCCTTTAGGCGGAAGATCCCCGACGATGGCCTCAATCACCCGCACTCGTTCCTCGAAAACAACCCCGGCGTGAATCGCTTCCTGCAAGAGACGCATGTCCAGATCGATGCGGCGGATCGCGAGCCCGTAATGGGGCGGCGCATAGGCCCCGTCGACGCGCGCGCCGTCGGCGCCGGTCACGATCATGCCGTCGAGATGGAGCGCCCCCCGTTCCACACACTCTGCCAGCCCCAACCGGCGGAGCGTGGCGAGCGCCCCCGGATTCACTGTATCGCCGCAGAGTTTCGGCCGAGGAAACGTCGCGCGATCCAGGAGCCGCACATGCGCGCCGGCGCGGGCCAGCACGATCGCCGCTACCGTACCGGCCGGACCCGCGCCGACGACGATGGCGTGAGCATTCACACGGCTCCTACCACGATCGCGCTGTTCTTGGATCCAAACCCGAGGCAATTGCACAGCGCCGCTTCGGGTGTCGCCGGGCGGCCACATTTCGGCAGAAAATCGAGGTCGCACTCAGGATCCGCGGCCTCCAGATTGATGGTGGGCGGCAGAAATCCACGGGACAATGCCAGAAGCGTCGTCACCACTCCTGCGGCGCCGCTGGCGCCCTGCGGGTGGCCGATCATCGATTTGGTCGACGAGCCGGGAACCGTGTCCGCGCGCGCGCCGAGCAATTTCCTCACGCACCTGGATTCAACGGCATCGTTCAGCACGGTGGAGGTCCCGTGATAGTTGATGTACCCGATTTCCTCGACTGCGCGGCACGACCGCTCAATCGCCATGGTCATCGCGCGGATGATCTCGTCGCCGTCCGGCGCCATCTGGACCCGGTGGTAGGCATCGCACGTCGATCCGTACCCGTCGATCGTGCCGTAGATCCGGGCGCCGCGCGCCCGCGCGCGATCGTCCCGTTCCACGACCAGCATCCAGGCGCCCTCGCCCAGGACGAAGCCGTCACGATCGCGATCGAACGGCCGCGAGGCCGCCGCGGGCCGATCGTTGTACCTGGTGGAGACGGCGCGCATGAGCGAAAAGCCGAAGATCATTCCGGCCGTGACGCAGGCATCGGCGCCGCCTGTCAGCAGCACATCAGCCTCGCCCGCGCGAATCAGCGAGGCCGCATACCCGATCGCATCGGTCGAGCTCGTGCAGCCGGTGGACAGCACGTGACTGATGCCATGGAGCTGCAGCGAGATTGAAATCTCGCTCGAGATCATCCCCACGATCGAGACGGGGATCGCGTAGGGGGTGACGCGCTTGCGGCCGCCGTTGAAGAACTCGTGGTATTGCCGCTCGGCGACGTCAATCCCGCCGGCGCCGCTTCCCACGATGACGCCGGCGCCGGTCTCGCCCGGCCGCAATCCGGCGTCCTGCCACGCCTCGCGCGCGGCGATGACGCCGATGAGCGAGGCGCGCGAATACCGGCGCGGATCGGATCGGCCTCGCCCGTCCTCTTCACCGTCGAACCGCGGGATATCGGCGGCTGAAACGGCGGGGACCGGCGCGGCGACCTGACACGCGAACCCTGACGCGTCGAAGTCCGTGATGGCGCCCACGCCGCTGCAGCCGCTGCGGACGTGATCCCAGAAGCGGCCGCACCCGACGCCGAAGGGTGATACGACCCCGAGACCCGTTACCGCGACCCGCGCCATGACCTTCGTCCTCTTCTGCTTATTATGTGCCACGATATTCGGAGGGGTCAGGTCAAGAAAAAAAACTTTTTGTCGTCCCCCACGAGAGTCACGATCAGCAAAACTGAATTTTCAAGACCAGACCCCACCACCCCCACCCCAAGACCAACAAAAACGCCCA
>JACQTH010000586.1 GCA_016210935.1 Acidobacteriota bacterium
CTACCGCAATGATCGACATGACCGCGACGATGTTGCCGAGCACCATCATGAACGAGCGCAGCTTGTTCGCCCAGATGGACTCGATCGCGATCCGGATGGCGTCGAGGAGTTGGTACATGGGTCACTTCTTCTTCGCCTCCGGCCGGTCGTCAATCTTGACGGGATCGCCGTCCGTGAGTCCCCGCACAGAGTTCAGCGGGCCGGTGATGACGCGATCTCCGACCTTCAGGCCCGAGAGAATCTCGAAGTAGCGATCGCCGGCAATGCCGGTCTTGACGGGCTCGAACACCGCCTTACCGTCGCGAACGACGAAGACGCCTTCGGTCTCCTTGCGCTCCTGGCCGTCGGGCAACGTCTCGGCCGAGGCGACCGGTTCGATGGCGCGGCGGCGTTTCTTCTCGTCCCGCGGTGCCCGCACGATGCTGCCGCCCTTGTCGAACACGAGCTCGCGCACGGCCATCGCCTGAATCGGGACCGAGGCGGCCTTCGTGCGCGTGGCCGTCGTGATCTCCGCCGTGCACGTGAATCCCGGCCGTACTTCCGGGATTTCCTGATCCAGCGTCACGACGACGCGGAAGTTCGTCGCCTGCTGATTGGCGGGGGCGCCGGCCGCCTGGATCGGGCTGTTCCCGATTTCGGTGACCCGCCCCTCGATCTTCCTGTCCTGGATGGCGTCGATCGTCACCTTCGCCCGCTGCCCGATCTGGACTGACGGGATGTCGGTCTCGTCCACTTCGATCTCCCCTTCGATCACCGACATGTCCGCAATCGTCAGGAGCACGACGCTGGGATTGTTGGTGAATCCCACGACGGCCGTCTCGCCCTCCTCCACATTCCGGCGCGTCACGAGTCCGGTGATGGGCGACTCGATGGTGACGCGGCTCAGGTTGTACTTGGCGCTCGACAGTTCCGCCGACATCTGCCGGATGCGCTGTTCGGCGGCGGTGATCTCGGTCTCCCGCGTCCGCAGCTCCGCCTCGCGCACTTTGACCTCCGTTTCGGCCCGCTCGAGGCTCTCGCGCGTTGTCAGTTGTGCCGCCCAGAGTTCCTGCTGGCGCTTCAACGCCTGCTGGGCCAGCGTCAGATTGGTCCGCGAGGCCTCGACCTGCGTCCGCGCCTGCTGCAGCGCCGCGTGCTGGGCTTGAAGGCCCGCGTCTCCACGCTCGACGGCGCTGGCGAGCGTGCGCGGGTCGACCTGCAGCAGGAATTGACCCGCCTGCACGCGATCCCCTTCCTTCACCGCCAGACGAGTGACCCGGCCCGAAACCTCGGACGTGATCTGCACCTGCCGCCGCGGCCGAATCTTGCCCGACGCCGACACGATCGCCTCCAAATCACGCGTCTGGATCGCCTCCGTCTGGACCGTCACGCCGGCCTGGCGCTTGAAGCGGATATTCGCGTACACCACGGCGGCGCCCACGACCACGACGAGCGCGCCGATCGCGATCTTTTTCTTACGGGTCACGCTACGAACCTCCACCGCCGAAGAACGCGGCTATAGAAATGGCGATTACGCCGTACACGACGCCGAATGCAATCAGAATCGACCGGGTCTTGCGGCGATACAGCACCGACAAGCCGATCGCCAGGACGCTGACCCACCAGATGATGAACAGATCGATCGTGCCAAGCATGCGCGCAGGAAAACTGTTTTCCTCGAGCATCGGGAAAAACACCGCCAGATTCGTCGCGCTGCTCATCGACTCGCGGACGTAATTGAGCGGAAAGACGAACAACTGCTGGAGGACGCTCACCGCGCCGCTATGGACGACGACCGAGAACAACTGCTTGAACGACGCCGTACCTCCAAGGAATCCATTGAACACCGCAAACAGGATTCCCGAGATCACCAGGGTCATCACCGGGATCCCGATTAGCGCCTGGCCGATGCCGAAATACGCGACATAGGGCAGCATGCGCTCCATCCCGCGCACCTGCGCGTCGCTGACCTGGCGGCCGAACGACTCCGACCGCCGGATCGCCTCATCGAGCCATGCCTCCTTGCCGATTTCCGTGCTGAAAAAGCCGCCGAGTACGATTGCCGAGAAGCCCATCACGAACAGCAGCATCAGCAGGGGACGGGGATCCGCGACGATGCGGGCGAAGGTCGCGCCCGGTGAGGTCAGCACCCCAATCACGCGCGCGAAGAGGCCCATTCGCGCAGCCGTCCGCCCGGCTGTTTCAGTCGTCGTCATAGGCGTGTCCTCGAATCGATGGTGCTAACGAAGCTTCGTTAGTAGCGTTTGCGCGGCCGCACATGCGGCCGCGCCTAAGACAGCTCCTAAGGCGGACCGGGGAAAACTGCTTCGTCTGTGATGATGTCCGCCTTAGGAGATGTCTAGGAGGACCGTCGCGAACTCACCTTTCATATACGATCCTCGCAGATCGCGTGTTCGGCCCCACCTCCCTCGGCGCGTGGCGCCCGCCGGCCGCAGGCGCGGTGTGAGTTTGATTTATCAAAATTACTATGACGAAGACTCAAAATCCACACCGCTTGTTCATGTTATGTGCAGCAGCTCTTGTCATTGTCGCACAGCCCTGCACAGCCGCTGCACAAACAGTTGAGGCCGTGGGAACGCGAGCCCTCGGGATGGGCGGCGCCTTCGTGGCGGTGGCCGACGACGGAAGCGCAGTGTACTGGAACCCGGCCGGGTTGGCCCTGGGACCGTTTTTCGAGCTTCGGTTCGAAGGGCACTCGGCCCAAAACGATCCCGACGGCCGCCGCCGCTCTGATGTCGCGATCGCGCGTGCGCGCAGCTCGTCACAATTTTTCTCGATATCGATCCCCGCAGTCGGCCTGAGCTACTACAGATTGCGCGAAGCGGGCGTCACGCCACAACCCGTTCAACTCCCAACTACAGCGGAGAGTGTGCGCGACCGAGAAAATCAGGGACCGGCGCGGATAGATCTTGGCTCGATCGTCACCCATCATTTCGGTCTGACCCTGGTGCAAACGCTATCGGACCGCCTCGCGGTAGGAACGACCGTGAGAGCGGTCATCGGCAGTGCGGGGTCAGGCCCGCTGAACGATGCGGGTGGCGCCGTGCCTTCGCCGCTCGACCAGGCGGCGGACCTCGATCGAACGGCGTCGGGCAGCTTCGATGTGGACGCTGGTGCGCTCGCGACCTTCGGGCCCGCGCGCGCAGGTGTCGTCGTGCGCAACCTCCGCGCGTCGCGATTCGAGGCGCCGCCCCTCGACTATGCTCGGGGCGCCCTGAGCGGGAGTCGAAGGGCGGGGGCCGCGCCACGTACGTTCGAGTTCGGGCGCGAGGTGCGGGTCGGTGTGGCGCTGATGCCGGACCAGGGCCGAAGGGCCAATCCGACGACGGTCGCGCTCGACGTCGACCTGACGCGGCAGCGCAGCCTGACGTCGGAGCGCCGCAACGTCGCGGTCGGCGCCGAACAATGGCTGATGAACCGTCGTGTGGGAATCCGAGGCGGCGTCCGCGCCAGCATGATTGGTGAAGCGCGCCCGATTGTGTCCGGTGGCGCCAGCGTGATGGTGCGCTCGTCGGTGTTGATCGAGACGCATGTGTCGGGCGGCATTCGGCGGAATGGGACAGGTCGTGCCGACGAAGGGCGCGGCTGGAGCCTGGCCGCAAGGGTGAGTTTTTGAAATCGGCGAGTTGGCGAATGGGTGAATTGGTGAATACGCGGACGACACGCGTCCCGCTCACCAATTCACGAATTCACCAATTCGCGAACTTCTTCTTATGGCCGTACGCATAGGCGAGCTGCTGCTCAAGGAACGGCGCATCACGCCGGCGCAGCTCCAGGAAGCGCTGTCCCAGCAGAAATCCCACGGCGGGAAGCTCGGGGCGACGCTCGTCAAGCTGGGCTACGTGACCGACGAGGAGATCACGGCCCTCCTCAGCAAGCAATACGCGGTTCCCTCCATCGCGCTCAACCAGTTCGAGATCGACACGTCGATCCTGAAGCTGGTGCCCGCCGAGACCGCGCAGAAGTATCAGATCGTGCCGCTCAGCCGGTCGGGCGCGACGCTGACGATCGCGATGACCGACCCGACGAACGTGTTCGCCATGGACGACATCAAGTTCATGACGGGCTTCAACGTCGAGCCGGTGGTGGCGTCGGAGACCGCCGTCAGCGACGCGATTTCGCGCTACTACGGCACGCCGCGGGTCAGCGGCAACGGGAACGGCAGCGGCGCCGGCGGCCCGAATGGGGGGGGCAGCGCGCTCGACGCGGCGACCAAGGCGCTCGAGGAGATGCCGTTTGTCGACGCGGCTGATGCCGACGTCGAGGTGCTCGAGGACATCGAGGAAATCAGCGCGGAGGCGCTGGTGCGCCAGGGCGAAGAGGCGCCCGTCATCCGGCTCGTGAACGTCACGCTGATGTCCGCCATCCAGAAGGGCGCGAGCGACATTCACATCGAGCCGTACGAAAAGGAATTCCGCGTCCGGTACCGCGTCGACGGCGTGCTCTACAACATCATGGCGCCGCCGTTGAAGCTGCGGGACGCGATCGCGTCGCGCCTCAAGATCATGGCCAAGCTCGATATCGCGGAGAAGCGGCTGCCGCAGGACGGCCGCATCAAGCTGCGCTACAACGACCACGGCCAGTCGAAGGAAATCGACTTCCGCGTGTCGGTGCTGCCGACGCTCTTCGGCGAGAAAATCGTCCTCCGCCTGCTCGACAAGAACAAGCTGCAGCTCGACATGACGAAGCTCGGGTTCGAGCCGGAATCGCTCGCGCGATTCGAGCATGCAATCTCCAAGCCCTGGGGAATGGTGCTCGTGACCGGGCCGACCGGCAGCGGAAAGACGACGAGCCTCTATTCTATGATCCGCGCCCTGGCCAAGCCCGGCGTCAACATCCTAACGGCCGAGGACCCCATCGAGTACGAGGTTCCGGGCATCACGCAGGTCC
>JACQTH010000587.1 GCA_016210935.1 Acidobacteriota bacterium
CACCAAGGACCGCGAGATCGTCGGCTTCATGCGGCAGATTCACGAAGCGGGCCTCAACAGCGTCAGCGACGAGCTGATGAAGCGGTGGGAGTCGATGGTCGTCCGCGAGAAACGCTACGACGCCAAGGTGTCGGCGCTGTCGGCCGCGCACGAAAGCGCCGTCAGCGAGCTGCGGACGCTCGTGGCGAGCACGCAGCAGGGCATGCTGGCGGTCAAACGGGAGCTCGAGCGCGTCATGAGCGTCGCGCCTGCCGGCGCGCTGGTCGGCTCGTCTGCCGCCAATTCTCACGAGCTACGAACCACGAACCACGAATCCCGGCTGGATTCGTACAAGTATGTCGGCTTCGAGGATCTGTTCCGCGGCTCCCAGGAGGACATCCGGGCGCGCGTGACGAGCTACGTCTCGTACTTCGATGGCGCCTCCGACGTCGTCGATCTGGGCTGTGGCCGGGGGGAGTTCCTCGATCTCCTGACGGCGCGCGGCATCTCGGCGCGCGGCGTCGACATCAATCACGAGATGGTCCAGGTGTGTCGGGAGCGCGGGCATGAAGTCACAGAAGCCGACGCGCTGAGTTACCTGGAATCGATCCCCGATCAGTCGCTGGGGGGCCTGTTCGCCGCGCAGGTCGTCGAGCATCTGCCGCCGGATTACCTGCTGCGGATGCTCGAGGTCGCGCATCACAAGTTGCGGCCTGGATCCCGAATCATTCTCGAGACGATCAATCCAGCCTGCTGGCTCGCGTACTTTGAAAGCTACATTCGCGACCTGACGCACGTGCGACCGCTTCATCCCGACACGCTGAGGTATCTGCTGCTCGCCAGCGGGTTTCAGGGCGTCGACATCCGGTTCCGTGCGCCGGTTCCAGACGAGGCGCGGCTGCAGTCGATCCCGCTCACGCCGGCGCTGTATGAAAAGGATGAACGGCTCGCCGAGATCATCGAGGTGCTGAACGCCAACGTCGAGCGGCTCAACAGCCTGCTCTTCACGCATCTCGATTACGCCGCCATCGGCCAAAGACTATGAAAACACTCGTAGTGCCCGGCTTCAGCCGGGCCCTGTCGATCCTCGTGCCCGGCTTCAGCCGAGCCCTGACGATCGCCCTCGCTTTGCTCGTCGCACTATCGGCAACCGCTGGCGCCCAGCGCGGCGCCGCGACGAAGCAAACCGCGCCATCATCGAAATCCGCCGCCGAACGTTCCGTCCCCTTCAAGGCGGGCGAGACCCTCACCTACGACGTCTCCTGGTCGAACTACCTGACAGCCGGAACCGCGACCGTCAGCGTCAGGGAAAAGAGACCCTCATTCAACTCCGTCGCGTACTACATCGTCGCCGAAGGACGCCCGACGCCTCTTCTGTCGAAGCTCTATACGCTCTACTACAAGGTCGACACGCTGCTCGATGTCTTCACGCTCTTGCCTCAGCGCGGATCCGTCTACAGCGAGGAAGGCCGGCGGCGACGGATGAAGATTACGCGGTTCGATCACAAGGCCCGAAGGGCGCAGTACGAGGTGCAGACGGCAACCAACGTGAAGCAGGATCTCACACTGCCGCCGTACTCCCAGGACGCGCTCTCAGCGGTCTATGTCCTTCGATCGATCCCCCTCAGGGCCGGCGGCAGGATGACGATGCCCGTCTCGGATAGCGGAAAGACGTATCGCGTGCAGATCAGCGTCGGCGCGCCGGAACCGGTCCAGACAGGCATCGGCTCGCTGCGCGGCTGGCGCATCACGCCCGTCATCCTCGATCCCGACGGAAAACCGGAAGGCCGCGGCATGGCCATCTGGCTCTCCGAGGATGCGAGGCGTCTCCCCTTGAAGATGGAAGGCCAGCTCGCGGTCGGGAGATTCGTCATCACCCTGCGCGAGGCCAAGGGCTAACACCCTGCGCTGAGAGACGTCTTGGATCTGGTGCGAGGCGTTCAGGTAGTGGGTCACTTTGCGCCGCGACGCGTCGAGCCACGCCGACTCATCAACCACGATCTGAAAACGTGCGGGCGGCTGAGAAATCCGCGAGGCTGAGCGCCGATCGAACTGCAGCCAGGCATGCGCCTGTACGTAGCGGCGTTCGCGGAGCGAACGCTGACGGCGCGACCCTCGCGGTCAGGCGGCCGGGAGTGGCCGTCCCGCGCGTTTTCCGGCGTGGCCTCGCGCGCCGCGGCGCAAAGTGACCCACTACCGGCGTTCAGGACTCCAGCGATATGGTGGAGCCCGTTGCGCCAGAAACGTCCGCGAGCGTTGAAAGCAGCCGGATCCCCGAGACCCGCTGACACCTGATTCGTTCCCCAACCCCCACTCACCACTTCGCAATCCTGATTACAGATTCCCCATCGAGGATCTCTCGATTGCCAACCTTTGCAGGCGCTTGCCCTGGCATCCACCTTGCGGAGCCTGCGCCGATCGGGCTCTCAATCCGAAAGATCGAGAACAGGCTGAAGCTCCCTTCAAGTGAAGAAGAGGCCCATGCGCACCTTCGCCAGCATCTTCATTCTCGTTTGTCTCGCATCCGCCAGATTCGCCCAAGCGCAGAGCCTCACCATCACTTCGCCTACAGCCGGCCAGCGGCTCGCAGCCGGCGCCGACTACGCGACCGACGTGTTGGGCGATCCCTGGGACATGAGCAAC
>JACQTH010000588.1 GCA_016210935.1 Acidobacteriota bacterium
GCACGCATTGGCGCTGATGGCGTTCGTCCTGCTCGGCTGGATGACGCACGTGCTGGAGCCGGCGATTACCGGCTTGATCGGGATCTATCTCGCCTGGGCCACCGGCACCGTGCCGTTCCCGGTCGCGTTCGCCGGCTTTTCGAACACGACGCCGTGGTTCCTGTTCGGCGCGATGCTGTTCGGCCTGATGGCGACGAAATCCGGCCTGGCCAGGCGATTGGCGTTCAGCGTCATGCGGCGGCTTGGCGGCACGTACTCTCGGCTGCTGCTCGGCCTGGTGATCTCGGACTTCATCCTCACGCTGCTCGTGCCCTCAGGCGTGGCGCGCGTGGCCATCATGGGCGCCGTCGCGATCGGCATCATCGAGGTTTTTGGCGTGGGGCGGAGCAGCCGGATCGCGCGCGGGATGTTCATCACGCTCACCTACACGGCCACCATTTTCGACAAGATGGTGATTGCGGGCGCTGCGTCAATCACGGCGCGCGGCGTGATCGAGCGCGCGGGGCACGTGGAGGTCCTCTGGAGTCAGTGGGCGCTCGCGTTTCTTCCCGTTGACATCCTCACCATCTTCATCGCGTGGCGCCTCACGATCTGGCTGTACCCGCCAGAGATCGAGACGCCCCCGGGCGGCGCCGGGTTCCTCGAGGACGAGCTGCGGCGGATGGGTCCGCTGTCGCCGCTCGAGAAAAAGTCTGCGGCCCTGATGCTGCTGGCCATCGGCCTTTGGATGACCGATTTCATCCACCACATTCCGGCGCCGATGATTGGCATCGGCATCGGCCTGCTCGCCACGGTGCCGCGCGTCGGCGTGCTCGACGTCGACGATGTGAAGAAGCTGAACTTCCTGACGATCATCTTCGTCGGGGCGGCAATCAGCACCGGTGAGATCCTGCGCGAAGCGGGCGCGTTGAAGCTGCTCACCGATGTCGCGTTCGGCTGGCTCGAGCCGTTCGTTGACAGCCCGTGGCAGTCGGTGCCGGTGCTGTACTGGACCGGCTTCATCTACCACATCTTCCTGGGCGACGAGATTTCGATGTTGGCCACGTCGCTGCCGGTGCTGATGCAGTTCGCGCACACGCACGGCGTCGATCCCCTGACGCTCGGCATGATCTGGACGTTCGGGGCCGGCGGCAAGATCTTCATCTACCAGACCGCCGTGCTGGTGGTCGGCTACTCGTTCGGCTGCTTCACGCCCCGCGACATGTTCCGGATGGGCCTGGCGTTGACCGTGGTCGAATTCGTGCTGCTGCTGGTCATCGTGCCATTCTGGTGGCCGATGATCGGGCTGCTGCGCTGATGAACCTTCTGAACCCTACCACACCAGTTTCAACCCCAGCTGCATCTGGCGCGGCGTGCCGACGGTTCTGGTGATGCGGCCGGCATCGGCCCGGTACGTGCCGTTCGCATTGAAGATCGCGCTGGTGGGCAGCGCGAAGTTGGCGCGGTTCAGCACGTTGAACAATTCGATGCGCAGCTGCAGGCTGCGCTGAGCGCCCAGCTCCAGCGAACGGGCGAGCATCAGGTCCACGGTCGCGGTCCCCGGACCAATCACCGAGTTGCGCGGGGCATTCCCGATGACGCCGGCCGGCTGCAAGCAGAACGCGCGTGGGTCGAAGTATTGCGCCGGTCCGCCCAATACCGGGTTCGGATTGGCGCCCGGACACACATCCGGATAATCCGGCGCATCGGGCTGGCCGCCGCGTTCGAGGCCGCCGGTGTCCACCGAGAACGGCGCGCCCGATCGGAGGCGGATCAGCGTTCCGACACTCCAATGGCGCACGACTGCGGCGGCGGCTCCCGTGCCCGTGCGGCCGAACGGCAGCTCCCAGTTGACGCTGGCCACCAGCGAGTGGCGCACGTCGAATGGTGAGAGCCCCTTGTCCTTCATGAACAGGTATCTGGACCCGCCGCCTTCGTTCTCGTAGTCGTTGCCGCCGAGCGCCGAGGCACCGGTGTCTTCCGACTTGCCGAGCGTGTAGGACGTCTGGATCTGCAGGTTCGTCGCCCGTCGGGTGACTCCAATCGTCAGGCCGTTGTACCAGGACTCCGCATCGCTCACGCGCAGACGCATCCGGCCGAAGTTCCGCTGCCGGAGTGGCGTGCCGGGCGGGACGACGAGCCGCCCGTCGATTTCAACCGCCTCGCGGCCGTTCGTGAAGATCTGCCGGAACAGGTTGTAGCCGCGGGTGCCGGTATAGCCGATCTCCAGGGAGGTCCGATCCCACAGCTCGCGCTGCACGTTGAGATTCCACTTGACCATCGTGGGCTGCTCGGGCTCGTACTGAATGCCTTCGAGCTGCGCGGTGCCGCCGAGCAGGGCGGCCTGCGTGAAATACGCGTCGGGGAAATTGATGATCAACGAGCTCGACCCCGACAGTCGCGACCGGACGAAGAACGGCGGCACCCGCACGGCCGTGTTCTGCACGAAGTTGGTGTTGGCCGTGATGAGGTCATAGAAGACGCCCGCGCCGCCGCGCACCGCGGTTTTCCCCTTGCCTCCGACGTCCCATGCGAACCCGACCCGTGGCGCGACATTCTTGAGAGACGGGTTCTTCACCACGGCGTCGACAATCGTCGCATCCGCCATCGTTGCCCTGGCGTTTGCAAAATCGATCAGCTGTGCGAGCTTGCCGTCCACCTCGGTGATGTCGCCCGATGGTTCGTAGCGCAGGCCGAGATTCACCGTGATGTTGTTGCGCGCCTGCCAGTCGTCCTGGACGAAGAAGCCGAAGACCGGTTGGCGCAACCGCCGGCTCGTGTCCGACCCGGGCTGCACCGCGTCGAAGGTCCGGGCCCGGTTCGCCAGAAAGTCGTTGATCGATCGGAAATTGTAGGAC
>JACQTH010000052.1 GCA_016210935.1 Acidobacteriota bacterium
CGCGTTTTACCATCATCCAACGACGGTTGAGGAGATGGTGGATCACACCGTGATACGCATCCTCGACCAGTTCGACATCCATCTCGATCCTGCCGGCCGTTGGCGCGGTCTGATGATGCCTGCCGCGCGCACGACGGGCGAAGACGAGGAATAGCGGTACAATAACCCCACTCATGCGCACAACTTGGACCCGGATTCCTGCGTGCGCCGCGCTGATCTGCCTGGGCATCCCGTGCGGCGCGGCCAGCGCTCAGACGTCATCGCGCGAGACGCACACGATCGAGGCTGTTCGTGTCGATCGTGCGCCGCGCATCGACGGCAATCTCGACGAGGACGTCTGGCAGGGCGTGCCGGTCGTCGACCAGTTCACTCAGCAGGAGCCGCGCGAGGGATCGCCGGCCACGGAACGCACCGAGGTCCGCGTGATTTACGACCGCGGGCATCTCTATATCGGCGTCCGCGCCCTGGATAGTCAGCCGTCGGGAATCATCGCCACGGAGATGCGCCGCGACTCGGATCGGCTGCTCGACGAGGACAACTTTCAGGTCATTCTCGACACCTTCAACGATTCCCGCAACGGCTACATGTTCGTCACGACGCCGCTCGGGGCCAAACTGGAGCAGCAGATCACCGAGGAGGGCGAAGGCAACACGCGCGGCAATCGCAACAACTCGAACATCAACCGCAACTGGGACGGCGTCTGGGACGTCGCCGCGCGGCGTACCGCTGAGGGATGGACGGCCGAAATCGAGATTCCGATGACGACGGTCCGGTTCGCCGATCGTGACGATCAGACCTGGGGCATCAACTTCATGCGGAACATCCGCCGGAAGAACGAGCAGGTCTTCTGGGCGCCGATTCCAAAGGCGTACGGGCTGACGCGAGTGAGTCTGGCGGGCGCGCTGACGGGATTGCGCGACGTCAGCCACGGGATGGACCTGAAGCTGAAGCCGTTTCTCATCGCCGGGGTTCGAAGCCGCCGGACCAACGCCGTGGACGGCCGGACGTCAGCGTTGCGCGACGTCGGGCTTGACGCACGGTACGGAATCACCGGCGGCCTCAATCTGGATGTGACCGTCAACACCGACTTCGCGCAGGTCGAAGTCGATCAGCAGCAGATCAACCTGACGCGCTTCAGCCTGTTCTTTCCGGAGAAGCGCGATTTCTTTCTCGAGAACGCCGGGCTGTTCAACATGGGCAGCGGCGGTACCTTCACCAGCGGTCAACTCGAGACCGATCTCTTCTTCACGCGGCGGATCGGACTGTCGGAAACGGGGCAGCCGGTGCCGATCATCGGCGGTGTCAGGCTGGCGGGGAAGAGCGGCCGGCACAACGTCGGCCTGCTCGACATCCAGACGGACAGCGCCTTCGGCAGGCCGGGCGACAACTTCTTCGTCGGGCGGTACAGCAGCGACGTGTTGAAGCGATCACGAGTGGGCGCGCTGTTCGTCAACAAAGACTCGATGAACAGCACGCACTACAACCGCACGTTCGGAGCGGATGCGAATCTGGCCCTCGGCCGCAGCATGCAGGTCAGCTCGTTCGTGGCGAAAACCTCGACGCCGGGACTCGTGGGCCGGGACATGGCCTGGTTCGGCCGGATCGCCTATCGCGATCCCAAATGGAACCTGTGGCTGAACTACGAGGACGTCCAGGACAACTTCAACGCGGAGGTCGGGTTCGTCCAGCGCCGCGGTATTCGCGCGACGAAGGCCTATTTCAGTCCGACACCGCGGCCCGGCCGGGCAGGAATCCGCCTGATGGAGCCGATGATCGTCATCACGTACGTGACGGACCAGCACAACCGGCTCGTCTCGCGGGCCCAGCACTTCATGGTGGGGACGTGGCTGAACGACGGGTCGTTCATCAACGTGATCTATCAGAAGAACCTCGACGTGCTGGACCAGCCGTTCAGGGTCCACCGCGACGTGCGAGTCCCGGTCGGCGGTTACAAGTTCGACGAGTGGACCTTCACGTACAACACGAGCGCCGCGCGGCGGGTCTACCAGCGGTTCACGTACGAGCCGAACCAGTTCTACGGCGGCACGAGCCGGAATCTGTCCATGACCACCGGTGTCCGAGCAACGAGCCATTTCTCCTCGGAGCTCCAGTACACCCGGAACGACGTGAAGCTCCCGTTCGGGGACTTCGTGGCGAACCTCGCGATCCTGCGGATGGACTACGCGTTCTCGCCCCGCATGACGATCCGCAGCCTCGCGCAGTACAACTCATCGTCTCGAGAAGTGACGAGCAGCATCCGGTTCAACTACATCTACCGCCCCGGCAGCGATCTCTACATCGTCTACAACGATCTGCAGCCGACGGGACTGCCGCGCAACACCGTCGGGCCGATGGACCGGCAGTTCGTCGTGAAGTTCAACTTCCTGCTGGCGAGATAGCTCGGTGAGCATGCGATGCCCCTGATACCCGGTTCCCGGCTCGGTCCGTACGACGTTCAGATGCTGCTCGGCGCCGGTGGAATGGGCGAGGTCTACAAGGCGCGCGACACCCGCCTGGATCGAAGTGTGGCGATCAAGGTCCTGCCGGAAATGCTGTCTGCGGACGCGCAGTTCCGCGAGCGGTTCGAACGCGAAGCCCGGACCATCTCGCAGCTGAATCACCCGCATATCTGCACGCTTCACGACATCGGACAGCAGGACGGTGTCGATTACCTCGTCTTCGAGTACCTCGAAGGCGAGACGCTCGGCGATCGGCTGAAGAAGGGTCCACCGCCGATCGAACAGGCGCTCACGATTGCGACGGGCATCTGCGATGCCCTGGATCAGGCGCACCGCCGCGGCGTCGTTCAC
>JACQTH010000575.1 GCA_016210935.1 Acidobacteriota bacterium
GCGATGCTCGAGACCATGTTGTCGGGGTGAAAGAACAGGCGATCGTCCGGGTCGAACAGGGACAGGAATGAATGGCGATCGTCGGCCGCCGCGGCCACGAGATCCTCGTACGGGTGATACTGGCCGAGGTCGGCCCAGCACTGGCGACACGATTGAAGCAGCCAGAGCCCTCCGATGTTCTTGAGCAGTCGCGTAGTGCCGCAGACCCCGCCTTCGTTGCTGAAATTCAAGCCGCTGGCTTGTGGCGAGATGACAGGCCGCGGGATCTCGGCGCCAAGCAGTGACCACGTCCCGGAACTGAGGAACGCCGTCGCGCCACGGTGAGGAACGGCCGCGACCGCCGAGGCCGTGTCATGACAGGCCGGCGCGATCACCGGCGTTCCCGCCAGCGCCCCACAGACATCGCGTTTGAGCGGACCGAGATCGGTTCCTGGTTCGACCAGCGGGGCGAGCAGCCGCGTGGGGATGCCGAGCCTGGCCAGCAGGTCCACGGCCCACGTCCTGCGCCGCGCATCGATGAATTGCGTCGTGGTGGCGATGGTGAACTCGGATGAATGGCGGCCGGTGAGCCAATAGTTGAGCAGGTCCGGAATCGTCACCAGCGTCGTGGCCGCCTCCATCAGCTTCGGCGTCTGACGACACGCGGCGAACACCTGGTACAACGTGTTGAACGGCAGGAACTGGATGCCGGTGATCGAATAGATCTCGTCGCGGGGCACGCGCTCCCAGACCGCTTCCATGATCCCGTCGGTCCGGCGATCGCGATAGTGGAACGGATTCTCGAGGAGGTTGCCCCGCTCGCCGATGAGCGCGTAATCACAGCCCCAGGCGTCGACGCCGAGACTGGCGAGCTCGGTCGCCGCCAGTCGCTCGAGCGTGCGGGTCATCTCGCGCCAGACGCTGAGGATGTCCCACCGCAGCGAGCCGTCCTGGCGGACGGGCGCATTCGGAAACCGCGCGATCTCCGCGAGATCCAGCACGCCCGATCGCAGCGTCCCGAGCATGGCCCGGCCGCTCTCCGCGCCGAGATCGAACGCCAGAAATTGAGTACTCACGGCTACAGCTTCTTCAACCACACGTTACGGAACTCGACCTTCATCGGCTGCCCCGCGTGTATCTGGAACCCGATGAGACCTCCCATCGAACGGTTCTTCGTGTCATCGTCCACGACGAGGCTGGTCACGGCCCCGTTGAGAATCTGCACGATGATGTTGCCGCGCGCGATGAGATGCGCCTGGTTCCAGTCGTTGGTCTTGATCAGCGCCTTCAGCTCGTCGGGGCTCTGCTGAAGGTTGCCAATGGTTTTCGGGCCCGCGCCATCAGGGACGTACACGGCCTGGCCGCGCATCGCGAGAAACCCGCGCCCCCGCTCCTCGTAAATCTGGCCGGTGTACTGATTGTTGAAGTCGATGTCCGCTTGATATCCCTTGAGAACCCACTCGCCCTCGACGGTACGTTCCCCGATCTTCGTCCCGGCTGGCAGATGGACGCTGCGAACCTGGATGCCGCTGTTCGTGGAGTTGATCCGGAACTGCACCTTCAGCTCGAAGTCCTTGGGCTCGCCGACGCGCCAGATCAGAAACGTGTTTTCTTTGACAGGGTTGTCGGGTGTGCTCTGCCCCACGATGGCGCCGTTCTCGACGCGCCAGAACGCCGAATCTCCGTCCCACCCCTTCAGCGTCGCGCCGTCGAAGATCGGCGCGAAACCGGTCTGGTCATCCGCCACGAGGGGCGCGGCGCCGCGCGGGCCGCCGCCGCCGCCGCGACCGCGGCCCCGCTGACCAGGACCGCCGCCACGCTCCTGTTGGGCCGAGAGCGTGACGACAGCCAGGACGATGAGGCCGATGACCATGATGCGCTTCATGAACGCCTCGCTTTCAATAACCTTTCCTCAACCTGCTGCTTCTACGATCGCCTGGGCGCTTTTCACTGCCTCCCACCGCCCGCTCCTCGCCGATCTGAGTACCGCGTCGGTGACGTAGTCGGTGGCCAGCCCGTCGCGGAAGGTCGGCGCGGCACTCTTGAACTCACTGATGGCCTGGAGGAAATCGGCGAAGTGATGGATGAACGTGTGTTCGTACCCGATCTGCAGCCCAGGCACCCACCACCGCTTCATGTAGGGCTGATCGCCATCGGTGACGTGCACGTTGCGCCATCCGCGCACGCGCCCTTCGTCCTTGTGGTCGAACCACTGGATGCGGTGCAGATCGTGCAGGTCCCACATGGCTGACGCATGCTCGCCGTTGATTTCCAGCGTGTAGAGCGCCTTGTGTCCGCGCGCATACCGGGTCGCTTCGAACGTGGCGAGCGATCCGTTCTGAAACCGCGCGAGGAACGCGCTCGCATCGTCGATCCCCACGAGCTCCACCTTCCCGGTGAGGTTGTGCTTGCGCTCCTTGATGAACGTCTCCGTCACCGCGGTGACCGCCGTGATGGGGCCGTTCAACCACATCGCCGTATCGATGCAGTGCGCGAGCAGATCGCCGGTCACGCCGCTGCCTGCCACGGCCACGTCGAGACGCCACAGCCCCTCGCCGCCCTGGGGGAGGTCCTGTGAGATCGTCCAGTCCTGGAGGAACTTCGCGCGGTAATGGAAGACGCGCCCCAGCCTGCCTTCGGCCACGAGGTTCTGGAGCAACACGACCGCCGGCACGCGGCGGTAGTTGTACCAGACCGTGTTCGCCACCCGTGCGCTTTCGACCGCGGCCACCATGGCTTCCGATTCGGCGGCACTCCGCCCAAGCGGCTTCTCGCACATGACGAGCTTTCCGGCTCGCGCGGCTGCAATCGCAATGTCGTGGTGGGTGTCATTGGGGCTGGCGATGTCGATGAGATCGATGTCCTTCCGCTCGACCAGCTTCCGCCAGTCGGTTTCGATCGACTCATAGCCCCAGTTCGCGGCAAAGGCGGCGGCGCGATCCCGGTTCCGCGCGCACACGGCCTTGCGGACCGGCTCGAACGACACGTCGAAGAACCGCGGCGCCTGCAGAAAGGCATTCGAGTGGGTGCGCCCCATGAATCCATACCCGACGAGACCGATGTTCAGCTTCTTCTGCGTCGTCTTCATGGGGGCTACACCTCCGCGGCGGCCACCGCGGGTTCATTCCAGCCGTGTGCATTTCGGACGCCGATCATCAGACGAAGCACCTCGTTCCACGTGCCCGGCTGCATCATCGTGGCGTTGGGGAACATGCAGCCGTCCCAGCAGATGTGCTGGAACGCGCGCGTCGGCTTCCCGGAGTCGTCGCGCATCCAGAAGCCGGCGTGCCGCACGACGTCGAGCTTGCCGTTGGGATCGTTGGGCAGGCAGTGGCGGCCCGTCTTGTCGTGCGATCCCGATCCCTTGACGGTCGCGTCGTTCTGCGCCACGTGAAAGTCAATCGTCCACGGCCGCAACGCGGTGGCCAGCGTCCGGTAGGCGTTGTCAGTGACGTCGCGGCGTTGCCAGTCGAAGTTCTCGGGAAGGATTCGATCCTCGGGCGCGTTGTAGCCCATCGTGTAGAGGAGCGTGTGCGCCATGTCGGCCTGAAACCCCAGCGTCTTTGGGCGATTCACGCTCTCCAGCAACTGGATCATGCGCTTCCAGCTGTGCATCCCGCCCCAGCAGATCTCGCCTTCCGCGGCCAGGCGTTCGCCATAGCCTTCCGTAATGTCGCACGCCTGCCGAAATGTCTCGGCAATCCGTTTGGTATTGCCGTCCGGATCCTCCGCCCAGTCGGCCGGGCTCGACGCGGAATCGATCCGGACGATGCCGTACTGGCGGATCCCGAGGTCGCGGAGCTTTTTCGCGATGGCGCACGCCTTGCGGACCTGCGTCAGAAAGTTGCGACGATCCTGCTCGCTTCCCATGGCGGATCCGCCACCGGTGGGTGGCCAGACCGGCGCGACCAGCGATCCGACGACAAAGCCACGGCTCGCCATCTTGTCGCGGAGCCGTTTCAGGTCATCGTCGGTGGAGTCGATGCTCGTGTGCGGGTCGAACAGAAACAGATCGACGCCGTCGAACTTCGTTCCGTCGACGGACGCCTTGGCCGTGAGATCCAGCATCGTGTCCAGATCGATGAACGGCTCGGCGCCGGGGCTGCCTTTGCCCACCAGACCGGGCCACATCGCGTTGTGAAGCGCCGGCCGGTTGTGCGGTGATGTGGATGCCATGGGGTCCTCACAATCAGTGCTGGCGAAGCGCGCGCAACGGTTCGGCGTCCGGATTGCCCGGGCCGAAGTGTTTCAGAATCACGAGCGGGTCGACTGGACTGTCGTTCGTAATCCGGACCCCCGTCTGCGCGCGATCGGCGGTCACGAACAGCTCGTCCTGTGTCATCTCGCCAAACCGAATCATCGCGGGTGTGGCGACCTGCAGAGGACCGAATCGCCCGTGGCCTTGCGTGAGGATCAGTCCGTATGCGGCGCTGTCCTTGATGGTCACGGTGCGGCCGGGCAGCACCGTCAGCTCTTTCGCGGAGTACCAGCCCGTTCCGTAACAGACCCATTGCTCGCGATACCCCTCGGGTTCCGTCTCCGCGAATGGCCGCACCGGCCGCGGGAACACGCGGTTGTGCTTCGCGAACTCGTCATCCACGTTCGCGTCCCAGTCGAGCATGTCGACCAGGTAGTCGAGATCGTGGTGGTGCTCGCGCGGTACGTCCTTCGTCATCAGGCTCCAGTCGATGATGCGGCCTTCGACGACCGACTGGAACATCGCGAAGACGTCGCTGTTCACCTGCGGCTCGTACGTGACGAGCGATCCCGGCGCGTGCAGGATTCCCGGATCGATCTGCCACCCGGTGCCGGGCTGCAACTTGAAGGCGCGCGAGAGAAACAGAATCCCGTTGTCACCCTTGTTCCAGTTCTCGAGGCAGCGCCGGACCTCGTCGTTCGTCGTCCCGGGCTCGAGACCCATGAAGGTGTACGGAAAACTGTTTTCGAGCTGGTTGTACTGCGGCGGGAAGTAATACGCTTCCGGCTTGCCTTTGCGGCCCACGAGCTTGGCCTGCTGATCGGTCTGATGCATGTGATGGGGGATCGGCCCCATGTTATCGAAGAACTTGCACAGCAGGTTCCATCCGCCGTCACGATCGATGACCGATGACCCGATCAGGAGATCGCCAGCGGCGTCGACCGCCGCCTTCAGCAGGAATCGTTTCCCGTTATCCAGCCGGACATAGCTCAGCCCTTCATCCGGCGGCGTCCCCGGCCCGTTGTCGGCGTTGGTCGTCGAGGAGAACCACCGCTCGTTGATGCCGCCGCGATGGCCGCCCAGCGCGTAGAGGTCGTCCGGGTGCAGCTTCAGGCGACGCCCGGGGATCATGAAGGTGCGCGGCACCCAGCAGGGCTCGAGCCGCAGCACGCCGTCGCCGGCGGCCACAGCATCCAGAACGTGCGCGCGATTGACAGCGGTCGTTGAAAGCGTTCCAGTGGCCACGGTGTGCTCCCGGAAAGAGAGGATGGTCGGCGCGCCAGACGATACAGCGCGGGCCCGGCGGCGGCAAGGTCGGGACACGCCCCAGTCAGCTGTTTTGCAGTGACAAACGGGCCGCGCGGCCCCGATCACAGCCTAATTATTTGAAATCAGAGGCCTAAAACTGCTGACTTCAGCGCCCGTGCGGACTCCGGGGACGTTTTGCAACCAATTCCAGACGTTGCGCATCGCGATACAACGGAATCACAGTGCCTATAGGCACCCTCGTAGAGCAGTTGTGCATAATGACCCGCCGTGACGGTGATATATCGAGGCAGGCGCGCGGCGACCGTTGAAAACGCCGACCTGCGCGTGACCGTGCTCGTCGAGGGTGGTCACATCGCGGAAGTGCTCGACAAGCCGTCGGGCGTCAATCCGCTGTGGGCGCCTCATTGGCCGTCGATCGAGCCGTCACGATTCACAGGCAGCCATCACGATCTGTACGGGAGCGGATCGGACGGTCCGCTGCTCGCCGGCATCATGGGCCACAACCTGTGTCTCGACATCTTCGGTGGCCCTTCCGACGAAGAAGCCGCAGCGGGTCTCACGGCGCACGGCGAAGCCTCAATCGCGGAATACGAACTCGACCAGGCGGGGACAGCGCTCACCATGAGTGCGACGCTGCCGCTTGCGCAGCTTCGAATCTCGCGCGCGATCACCCTTCACGATGGGCTGGTGCGGGTTCGCGAAACGGTGCAGAACCTGTCCGGCTGCGATCGCCCGATCGGCTGGACCCAGCACGTGACCCTGGGTCCGCCGTTTCTTCAGCACGGTGTGACGACGTTCCGCGC
>JACQTH010000576.1 GCA_016210935.1 Acidobacteriota bacterium
GACGAGCTACTTCTCGTCGCTGTACGTGCTGCCGGTCATTGCCGCCAGCACCTTGCTTCTGCGACGGGGAGGCCTCGTGGTGGCGGCGCAGGGCGCGCTTCTGTACGGGATGCTCGTCCTTCTGCAGTATCAAGGCTTCGCATTCGGGCCCGACGACTGGTTTCCCATCGATGTGACGCTGCTGCCGCCGCTGCGGGTGGCCAGTTACACGGTGGCGATCAACGCGTTCGGCTTCATTGCGGTCGCCATCCTGAGCGGCTCGCTGGCCGAGCGGTTGCGCCGCGCCGACGTGAGCCTGGCCGAGGCGTCCGACGAGATCGCGAACCTCCAGGCGCTCAACGAGCACATCATCAACAGCCTGGTGAGCGGCCTGGTCACGACCGATTACAGCGGCAAGATCGTCACGTTCAATCGCGGCGCCGAGCTCATCACCGGGTACAACCCGGACGAAGTCCTGGGGCAGCAGATTCAGGAGGTCCTGCGGCTTCCGGCCGACTTCGTCGCCACGATGCGGGTCGATCAGCGCGAGCGGGCGAATCACGTCGAGTACCGGTTTACCGCCGCGGGCCAGGACCTCGACCTCGCGTTGAGCGCGTCGCACCTCGAAACCCCGAAGGGCCGCGCCGGCCTGATTTTCTCGTTTCAGGATGTGACCGACATCAAACGCCTCGAACGCGAGGCCCAGATTCAGCAGCGGCTGGCGGCGCTCGGTGAGATGGCCGCCGGGATCGCGCACGAGATTCGCAACCCGCTGGCCTCGATGTCCGGCTCCATTCAGGTCCTGCGCAACGAATTGCCGCTGAGCGACGATCAAGCGCAGTTGATGGACATCGTGATCCGGGAATCGGAGCGCCTGAACTCGACGATCAGGAGCTTCCTCGCGTACGCGCGGCCGCAGCGGCTCGGCATCAGCCGTCTCGATCTGCGACGGGTGCTCGAAGACACCGCGCTGCTGCTGCGCAACAGCACGGAGTTCTGCGAGGGACACGCGATCGTCGTCGATGCTCCGACCTCCGGGCTCTGGTACGAGGCGGATGAAGGCCAGATTCGCCAGATTGTCTGGAATCTCGCGAGCAACGGGCTCAAGGCGATGGCCTCAGGCGGCGCGTTGACGCTGCGCGTCAGGGTCGAATCGGATGGCGATGTCGTGCTCTCGGTGCAGGATCAGGGCGTGGGCATTCCCTCCGAACAGCTCGACGCAATCTTCCAGCCGTTCCATGGCGCGTTCGAAAAGGGCAGTGGGCTGGGACTCGCGATCGTCCATCGCCTGGTCAGCGAGTACAGCGGCGAGATTCAGATTACCTCGCAGCCCGGACACGGCACGACGGTCTCCGTGCGTCTGCCACTGAAGGCCGCTGAGCCTGAGTTGGCTGTAGCTGGATAATGGCGGGTGGCATTCAAAAACATGAGCACCACTGAAACCCTCGCTCCAGCTCGAACGAAACAGCGCATCCTCATCGTGGACGATGAGCGATCGATGCGCGAGCTGCTCGGAATCGTCCTGCGCCGCGAGGGCTACGACGTGTTGGTGGCCGAGAGCGGCCGGCAGGCGGTCGCCGTCCTCGAACGGGAAACGGTCGACCTGCTGATCTCGGACATCAAGATGCCGGATATCGACGGCGTCGAGGTCCTGAGGGCCGCGAAGCGCGTCGACCAGGAGATTCTCGGGATCATGATTACCGCCTATGCGTCGACGAGCACGGCCGTCGAAGCGCTGCGCATGGGCGCCTATGACTACCTCACCAAGCCCTTCGACGTCGAAGAGCTGAAGATCGTCGTCCGCAAGGCGCTCGAGCGACGCCAGCTCCAGCAGGAAAACGTCCTGCTGAAGCGGGTCCTCCAGAGCGCGCACGAGTTCTCGAACATCATCGGGCGAAGCGCGCCGATGCTCGCCGTCTTCAAGCTGATCGAGACCATCGCGGCAACCAACAGCACCATTCTGGTCACGGGCGAATCGGGCACGGGAAAAGAGCTCGTCGCACGAGCCATTCACTTCAATTCACCGCGCCGCGACAACCCCTTCGTCGCGTTGAACTGCGGCGCCTTTCCGGAATCGCTCCTCGAGTCCGAGCTGTTCGGTCACGTCAAGGGCTCGTTCACCGGCGCGGACGCGAACAAGAAGGGGCTTGTCGAGGTTGCCGAACGGGGCACGATCTTCCTGGACGAGATTGGCGAGATGAGCCCCATGATGCAGGTGAAGCTGCTGCGCGTCCTGCAGGAGCGCACGTTCCGCCGCGTGGGCGGGCTCGAGGAAGTCGAAGCCGACATCCGCATCATCGCCGCGACCAACCGCGATTTGTCGAAGCTCGTCTCCGAAGGGAGATTCCGTGAAGATCTGTACTATCGGATCAACGTCATCCCGATTCACCTGCCGCCGCTTCGCGACCGGCGGGACGACATTCCGCTGCTCGCGGCGCATTTCGTGAAGAAGTATGCAGAGCAGATGAAGAAGCCGATTGCCGGCATCACGAATGAGGCGACGTTGTATCTGGAGTTATACGAGTGGCCGGGCAATATCCGCGAGCTCGAGAACGTCATCGAGCGCGCCGTGGCGCTCGAACCGACCTCGACGGTGACCTCCGCGAGTCTTCCTCATTATGTCTGCGGGAACCTGCCCAGGGCGGCCGTCAAAACGGTTCCGCTTCCGGAAGGCTTCGACCTCAAGCAGCACGTCCAGGATCTCGAACGCGACTACGTCGTGCAGGCGCTGAAGAAGGCGGGCGGCGTGCAGGTGAAGGCGGCTGAGCTCCTCAATCTCAGCTTCCGGCAATTTCGCTATTATGTCGAGAAATACAATCTGCGCGACGGGCGCGACTGACAATTCTCGGCAGCCGGCGGTGACGCATTGCGTCACTTTCGGCCGTGATGCTCCGTAAACCTTCATCGGGCACTTCCGATAAACCCATCTGACGGCGGATGTTGGCCCGAACCCGTGGTGAACGGCCGAGGTGGCATCCGGGTTGTATAGGGCAACCGACAGGATCACAGGCTGGGAGAAACATCCGGCGTCTTCGGACCGGACGGGCAGGCAAATCGTCAACTGCAGGAGCAGAAGGAACAATGAGGAGCAAGGACATGAAGGACAACAAGGGCTTCACGCTGATCGAGCTGTTGATCGTTGTGGCGATCATCGGCATCATTGCAGCCATCGCCGTGCCGGGGCTGCTGCGTGCCCGTCAGTCCGGCAACGAGGCGTCGGCGATTGGATCGATGCGCGCCGTCAACAGCGCCCAGTCGAGCTTCGCGTCAAGCTGTGGCAACGGGTTCTACTCACCGAGTCTGACGAACCTCGGGACGGGTCCCGGCGGGACGGTGGGCGTCAACGCATTCATCAGCCCCGACCTGGGCAGCGCGGCCACGGTGACCAAGAGCGGCTATACCGTGACGATGAGCAGCTCGACGGGCGCGGCGACAGGCGCGCCGGCCTCGTGCAACGGTCTGGCGGCCGGCGCCGTCGTTCAAGGCTACAACGGCACGGCGACCCCGATGGCGGGCGGCGGCGCGCGGGCCTTCGGCACGAACACGACCGGCACGATCTACTCCGCAACTGGTACGACGGCGCTCGCGATGACCGACACCGCCGCGCCAGCGGGTGCGTCGCCAATCCAGTAGGAGGGAATTTTGGCGATTGAGCGATCCGGCGAGTTGACGTCGCTGGGTCGCCACAAATCGCCAGATCGCCAGATCGCCAAATGGCTAAAGGGATGTCGCCTTCGGGCGCCATCCCTTTTTCGTTTTGACCCCGCCACTCGCTATACTGGCCCAGTACCCCATGAAAAGCGCCGCCTACCGCGCCGCGCTGGTCCTGGCCCTGCTCGGGTTGGGTGCCTCCGCGGAATCGACCTACGTGCATTACCGGCTGCTGAACGATCCGCTGTACAGGAGCGTGTGCGACATCAGCTCCACCGTGAGCTGCTCGCAGGTGTACACCAGCCGGTTTGGGACGGTCGCTTCGGTGCCTGTCGCGCTAATCGGGCTGCTCTGGTTCGTGCTGGTGGTGCTGTTGCTTCTCGGGGCGCCGCGGTCCGAGCGGTTTCGCGAAAACGTCTCCGCGTATCTCTTTGCGCTCTCGACGCTGGCGCTCGCCGGCGTGCTGTATCTGGGGTACGCGTCGTTCTTCGTCTTGAAAGCCGTCTGCGTGTTTTGTGTCTTGACCTATATCGCCGTGATCGGCCTGTTTGTCCTTACCGGAGCGGCGACTTCTTATCCTATGACCACAGTGCCGAAACGTGCAGCAGCCGATCTCAAGCGCCTGGCGGCGACGCCGCTCGCGCTCGCCCTGGCGCTCCTCTACATTGGCGGCGTGGCGACCGTGCTGGCGTTCTTCCCGCGCGGCAGCGGGGCGGCGGATGGAACCGCGCCGCCTCCGAGCCAGGACATCAAGACCGAGTTCGAGCGATTCCTGGACACCGAGCCCCGGGCCGTCGTGCCTGTCGACGCCGGCAACGCAAAGGTCGTGATCGTCAAGTTCAACGACTGGCAGTGTCCCCCGTGCCGGGAGACGCACCGGACGTACAAGCCGATCTTCGAGAAGTGGGAGAAGCAGCGGCCGGGCGCCGTCAAATACGTCCTCAAGGATTATCCGTTGGATCCGGAGTGCAACCAGAACACGCCGCGAGGCGGTCATCTGGCCGCCTGCGAGGCGGCGGTGGCGGTCCGGCTGGCGCGGCGGCACAAGGGCGACCACCAGCTGGAAGAATGGATCTTCGAGCACCAGGAGGAACTGTCGCCTGCGCTCGTGAAAGAGGCGGCCCGGGATATCGGCCAGGTCCAGGACTTCGATGCCCAGTATGCGAAGGTGCTCGAAGAAGTAAGGGCGGACATCGCGCTGGGCGGGCTGCTGAAGGTGCAGGCCACGCCGACGTTTTTCATCAACGGTTTGAAGGTCGAAGGCGGCTTCAACCCGCAGTTTTTCGACGCCGCGATCGCACACGAGCTGAAGAAGGCGGACCAGGCGGCGAGGCCGAAGTAAAAATGCCGGCCCAGTCAGAGGTCGGGGGTCAGGGGTCAGGGGCCGGTAGAAGGTCGGCTCCGCGTCTGGTGCGATTTACCGATCCCCGACCCCCGTCCCCCGTCCCGCGATCGTGATGTCAGCTATCAGAACCGACTCTCTCACCAAAGACTACTCGACCGGCTTCTGGCGTCCGCGTCCCTACCGCGCGCTCGACCATCTCACGATCGATGTGGCGGCCGGGGAGGTCTTCGGCTTCCTCGGACCGAACGGCGCGGGCAAGACCACGACCTTGAAGCTGCTGATGCGGCTGATTTTTCCGACCTCCGGTCACGTCGAGGTTCTCGGCCGGCCGGCTGGTGACGCCTCGGTCAAGCGGCGCATCGGCTATCTGCCGGAGAACCCGTACTTCTACGACAACCTGACGGCGGAGGAACTGCTGGTCTACTACGCGCGGCTGCTCGGCCAGCGCGGGCGCGACGCGTCAAGCCGGGCTGGTGAGCTGCTCGACCTGGTCGGCATCGGTCGCGAGCGGACGCTGCAGCTCCGGAAGTTCTCCAAAGGGATGGTGCAGCGCGTCGGACTGGCGCAGGCGCTGTTGAACGATCCCGAGGTCGTCTTCCTCGACGAACCGATGTCGGGGCTGGATCCGCTCGGCCGGCGTGAGGTCCGGGCGTTGATTCTCCGGCTGCGCGAGCGCGGCCGGACGGTGTTTTTCAGCTCCCACATCTTGTCGGACGCCGAATCGCTCTGCAACCGCGTCGCCATCCTCTCGGCCGGCCGTCTGGTGGCGACCGGCGCGGTGAGCGAGCTGCTGGCCTTTGACGTCACGGGGTGGGAACTGGTGATGGCGAATCTCTCCGCCGCGACCGTCGAGCGGTTGAGCGCCGGGATCGTGCGCGCGACGCGGATCGCCGAAGGGCGCTATGCGCTGGAACTGCCGATCGAGAGTGCCCCGGAAGGACTCCTGCGCGAGCTGACGGCCACGGGCGCGACGCTGGTGTCGCTCAACCCGATTCGCCCGACGCTGGAAGACGTATTCGTGAAGAAGATTTCGACGGCGGCGGCGAGATGAACACTCTCAAGAACGAGAACGCACGAAGACGCGAAGACACGAAGACGCGAAGATGCCGCCCTTCGACGTGGGCGAGCCTGCATGGCAGGCTCGCCAGCGGACGACAGGAGGGCCGAAATCCAAACCGCCGGACGAGTAACAACACGGATACTACGCGGTTTGGGATTTCGGCCCTCCTGTCGTGGCTGCGCCGCTCACGGCGCCACGTCGAAGGGCGGTCGCTGTGTACGCAGTTTGGCCTTGTGCATGCCGGGTCTAGCAGCCCGTGGGGGATGCAGCGCCAGCCGAATGCAGCTCGCCAGCCTCGGTGCGACGCTGGACTTGCACCACGGGCTGCTAGACCCTTTGTGTCTTTGTGTCTTTGTGCCTTTGTGCTCCCCCCGCTCTGATGGTGCTTCCACAGATTGCCCTGCACGTCTTCAAGGAGTCGGTTCGCGATCGCGTGCCGTACACGCTCGTGCTGTTCGCGATCCTGCTGATGGCGAGCTCGTACCTCCTGGGTCAGCTCACGGCGGGGCAGGAAGTCAAAATCATCAAGGATCTCGGGTTGGCGGCCATCTCCATCATCGGACTCTTCATCGCCATCTTCATCGGCATCGGCCTCGTCTCGAAGGAAGTCGAGCGCCGCAGTATCTATAACCTCTTGTCGAAGCCCGTGAGCCGCCGTCAGGTGGTGATGGGGAAGTATCTCGGACTGGCGCTGACGCTTTTCGTCAACGTCGGCGTCATGGCCGTGGCGCTCTACGGCGTGCTGGCGTACTTCTCGTACGCGGCGGAACCCGTGGTGAAGGCCGCCTGGGAAGCGCCGGCGCTCGATCCAGCCCTGCTGATGGCCATCGGCCTGATTTTCGTGGAGCTGGCCGTCATCACCGCGGTCGCGCTGCTGTTTTCGACCTTCTCGAGTCCGCTGCTTTCGGCCGCGCTCACGTTTGGCCTCTTTCTCGTCGGTCACTTCAACGCCGACCTGAGGCACTTCGATCAGATCGTGTCGTCGAAAACGGCCGTGTACGTGGCGCGGACACTCTATTACCTCCTGCCGAATCTCGCGCTGTTCGACGTGAAGGCCGAAGTCGTGCACGGGTACGCCGTCTCGGCCTCGGCGATCGCGTGGGCGCTTGGCTATGCGGTCGCGTACATCTCGGTGCTGGTGATGGCGGCCGCCTTCATCTTCGAACGCCGGGATCTGAAATGAGCATCTTTCGTGGCTTCCGCCTGAACCTTGTGGAAAACGCGGTTCGTGCAGGCGTTTTCCACAGGTTCCTTCAGGCGGAAGATGAGCGAGCGTGATGAACACAAACGCGAGGGCGGCCGGACGGCTCCGCGCGAGCGTCTTCGTACCGGCCCTCACCCTTCTGCTGACCGCCATCGTGGCACTGCAGATGGCGCGCGAGCGGCAGGATTCGCCACGCGAGATTGACGCGCAGTTGCTCTACGTTCGATCGGGAACGGCGCTGGATCGGCTCTCTCTCTCGTATGATGCGCTGATGGCGGATGCGTACTGGATCCGCGCGCTGCAGCACTACGGCGGCACCCGCCTCTCGAAACGATCTGACAAACGCTACGATCTGCTGTATCCCCTGCTGGACATCACGACGAGCCTCGATCCCCGGTTCGTCATCGCGTACCGGTTTGGCGCCATCTTCCTCGCGGAGGGGTACCCCCACGGCCCGGGCCGGCCCGACCAGGCGGTCGCACTGTTACAAAAGGGAATGCGCGCGCAGCCCGAGAAGTGGCAGTACCCGTACGACGCGGGCTTCATTTATTACTGGTGGCTCGAGGATTTCCGATCGGCCGCGGAGTGGTTCGATCGCGCGAGCCGGGTGACAGGCGCGCCGTGGTGGCTGAAAGCCCTGACCGCGACGACCCTCGCGCAGGGCGGCAATCGCGGCTCGTCGCGCCTGCTCTGGCAGCAGATGCTGGCGACCGCCGACAACGACTGGCTGAAGCAGACGGCGCAGCTCAGGCTCGCGCAGCTGACCGCGCTCGATCATCTCGACCAGCTGGCCGCGATGGTCGCGCAGTACCGGTCCAAGGGGGGCCAAGTCCCGGATTCGTGGGACGCGCTCGTGCGGGCAGGATTTCTGAGCAGGTGGCCGGTCGATCCCGGTGGCGTCCCCTACCATCTGGACGCGCGCACCGGCGTGGTGGACGTCGCTCCGGATTCACCGCTCCAACCGCTCCCGCCCAACTTGAGGCGACGCTAGTGGGCGCGGATCCGGGCATCATCCTGGCCGCTGTTCTGGGATTGGCCGTCGGCAGCTTCCTGAACGTCTGCATCTCGCGTCTGCCGAAGGGCGAATCCCTCTTCTCGCCTCCCTCGCATTGCTCGTCTTGCGACGCGCCGATTCGCTGGTACGACAATATTCCGGTGTTCGCGTACTTCTGGTTGCGGGGGCGGTGCCGGGCCTGCGGCGCGCGGTACTCGGTGATCTACCCGCTGGTCGAGCTTCTCACCGGATTGATGTTCGTCGCGGCGTACGCCTATTACGGCCTGGGCGTTCTGCTGATATCGCGCCTCGCCTTCGCCTGTTCGCTCATCGTGCTGTTCGTCGTCGATCTCCAGCACCGGATACTGCCGAACGTCATCACGCTGCCCGGCATCGTGGTCGGCTTCGTGTTCAGCCTGTTCACCGCGCCGGGATGGCTGGCGTCACTCATCGGACTGCTCGCCGGCGGCGGCGTGCTGCTCGCCGTGTCGGAGGCGTATCTGCGCCTTCGCGGCGAAGAAGGGCTCGGGATGGGCGACGTGAAGATGCTGGGGATGATCGGCGCGTTCCTCGGCTGGAAGTTGATGCTGCTGACGCTGGTGCTGTCGTCGTTCCTGGGATCGGTCGTCGGCATCGGACTGATCGTCGCGAAGAAGGGCGATCTGAAGTACGCGCTTCCCTTCGGGACGTTTCTGGCCATCGCCGCCCTCGCGGCCAGCGTCGTGGGGGAGCCGATGGTGGAGTGGTACCTGTCGCTCTACTGATCCCGGGATTCGGGATTTGGGATTCGGGATTCGAGAGGCCTCACGATAAACCACGGAGATCACAGAGAGCACGGAGAAAAACATTCTTAAGTCTCTGTGGTGCTCTTTGAGGTCCTCCGAACCGCGAACCCCGAACCCCGACTCCCGATGAATCCGTTGGCAATCTACTCAGGAATGCACTCGAAGCGTGTGTCGGAAGCGCGCATCGCGCCGCACGTGAGCATCGAAGGATCGCGCGACGTGTCATGAGAGTGACGTGTGACGCGCCCAAACGCAGAATTACGCAAGTCGTTGCCACCCTCCTGTAGTCGTTACTCTTCATCCACCCACTTCGCGTCACCGTCACTTGTCACCTGCCACTCAAAACCCTGAAGCCGTGAGCAGTCCGTTCCTGTTCCTTCGGCTCCTTCGTGACGAAAACGTGTCCGGGGCAACGTGTTCGTAATCGACGGGTGTCGTTGTCGGACCCGTAAGTGATTGACGAGCAGGGAACTGGCAGCGATCCGCCCGTGGAACGTGGCTTGCGAAGCACGTCTTGATACCTCCGGCGCTGTGCGGGCGCGGCACAAGATGAAATCCAGAGAAAACCAGGGTGCATGGCACAGGGTGCCGGGTGCTGGCTGCCGGGTGCAGGCTTCGCGTCGCACCCTGCACCTTGCACCGTGCACCCTGCACCTCGTGTCTCGCGGTTTCACCGTGCTCGAACTGCTGTTATCCGTGACGATCGTCAGCGTGGTCGCCGCGATCGCGGCGCCCCTCGTGGACGGCGCGATGCGCACCTATGCGTTGACGACGGCGGCGCAGACGGTCGCCGCCCAGATCCGCCAGGCGCGGATGCTCGCGGTGGCGCGCAAC
>JACQTH010000577.1 GCA_016210935.1 Acidobacteriota bacterium
CCGCAATTTTCGGAACGAAGGGATTTCGACGCAGCACAATCCCGAGTTCACGATGCTGGAGTTCTATCAGGCGTACAGCGATTATCGGGAGCTGATGGGTCTGACCGAGGAGATGCTCCAGTTCGTGGCCCGGCGGGCCATCGGGACGGATCAGGTCTCCTTCGAGGGCCAGACGATTTCCCTCGAACCGCCGTACCGGCGGCTGTCGCTGCGCGAGGCGACACGCGAGAAGGCCAGCGAGCGTCTGGGGCGGCCGGTGGAGGATGCGGAATTGCGCCAGCGCGAGTCCACCGCGGCGCTTGCCGCGCAGTTGGGAGTGGCGGTCGAACCGAGCTGGGGCCCCGGAACCATGACGGTCGCGATCTTCGAGTCGCTGTGGGAACCCTCGCTCGTGCAGCCGACATTCGTCTTCGACTTTCCAACCGAGGTCTCGCCGCTCTCGAAGCAGCGGCCGGACGATCCGGACACCGTCGAGCGCTTCGAGCTCTACATCGGGGGCTTCGAGGTCGCCAACGCGTTCAGCGAGCTGAACGATCCGAACGAACAGCGCCGGCGCTTCGAGGATCAACTCCAGCGCCGCGGCCGTGGAGACGAGGAAGCTCACCGGATGGATGAGGATTACATCCGCGCGCTGGAGTATGGGCTGCCGCCGACCGCCGGCGAGGGCGTGGGAATTGATCGGCTGGTGATGCTGCTGACCGATTCCCACTCGATTCGCGACGTCATCCTGTTTCCGCTGATGAAGCCGTTGAAGTAGTAGGCAGTGGGCAGTATGCAGTGGGCAGTTACGTTGTTTGAAACCGGCCGCGCCGTAGCGCGGCCTTCGCGACGCGGCGAAGGTCCGTCTGCCCACCGCCCACCGTTCCACTCTGCCCACTGCCCACCGCCCACAGCCCACTAAATAATGGACCTGCCCTTCGAGCTCTTCGTCGCCCTGCGGTACCTGCTGGCTAAACGGAAGCAGGCCTTCATCTCCGTCATCTCCCTTATCTCCACGCTCGGCGTGATGGTGGGCGTGATCGCGCTGGTGGTGGCGCTCGCGCTGATGACCGGCCTGCAGCAGGAGGTCCGCGATCGGATTCTCGGATCGACGGCCCACATCTTCGTCTGGAAGCAGGGTGGCTACCAGGATTACGTGGCCGAAGCGCGAAAGCTGCGCGAGCTGCCGCACGTCATCGGAGCCGCTCCCGCGATCATCGATCGCGCGCTGTTGCAGAGCCAGCGCGGCGTGGCGTTCATCACCATCAAGGGGATCGATCCGGCGCTGGAGGCGAGCGTGACGGACATCGAGCGCTCGATCACGAGCGGCAGCCTGCAGGCGCTGGCGAATCGCGAGGACGGGTCGCTGCCGGGCATCCTGATCGGCGCCGATCTGTCGAAGGAGTTGGGGGCGTTCGAAGGCGATGTCGTGCAGGTCCTGACAACGTCCGGCACCCTCTCGCCAATGGGGGTCCTGCCCCGGTTGCGCCCTCTCCGCGTGGTGGGCGTCTTCAGCCTCGGGCTCTACGAATTCGATTCTTCGTACGGCTTCGTCACGCTCGATCACGCGCGCCGATTGTTCGACAAGGCGGGCGTCGATCTCGTCCAGCTCAAGGTCGACGACATCTGGGCCGCGCCGCGGATCTCGGCGTCCATCCCCGACACGCTCGGTCCGGCCTATCTGTCACAGGATTGGGCGGACACCAACCGGTCGCTGTTTTCGGCCCTGTGGCTCGAGAAGATGGCGATCTCCATCACAATAGGGCTCATCGTCATGGTCGCGGCGCTCAATATCGTGGCGTCGCTCATCCTGCTCGTGATGGAGAAGAACAGGGATATTGCCATCCTCAAGACGATGGGCGCGAACGCCCGCAGCGTCATGATGATCTTCATGCTGCAGGGCCTCGTCATCGGGATCATCGGCACGGCGGCGGGAGCATCGTTGGGCTATGGAATCGCGTACGTGCTCGACCGGTACAGACTGATCAGCATTCCGATGGACGTCTATCAGGTTTCGTATGTCCCGTTCATCGTCGAACCGTCGAATTTCGTGCTCGTGATCGTCGCGTCGATCGTCATCTGCTTCCTGGCGACGCTGTATCCATCCCGTCAGGCCGCGCGTCTCCATCCCGCGCAGGCGCTTCGGAACGAATGAGGGGCTGGGTCGGGATGTTTGGGTGCGAACTGACGGACGGACTCTTCGCTGCAGTCACTTACGGTGGCCCACAGTTCGCACAGAACATCCCGACCCAGCCTAGCCTTTAGGTGAGCATGTTTGTCGCCGCCCACAACCTGCACAAGAGTTACGTCGCCGCGGGCAGGCGGCTCGAAGTCCTGCGTGGCCTCGATCTCGCCGTGGA
>JACQTH010000594.1 GCA_016210935.1 Acidobacteriota bacterium
GCTGATGCGACAGCGCGACCGGCAGGCGCCAGTGGCGGCGGCATGGCCTGCTCCGTTGGTTTCGAGAGCAGCTCCTGCGGGCGCTGCGAAACAGGCGCAGCCACCACCGATGGCGCCGGCGCAGCCGCCGCGGGCGGTTGCGGCTCAGCCGCGGGCTCGCTCCTTTGGGCGACAACCTGCGGCGGTGTGATGGCCGGCACCGCTCGGCTCGGGGCAGGCCCCTCGACGGTGCTCGGGGCGGGCCGCACGGCGATCCAGATCGTCACGGCAGCCGCCGCCGCAGTTGCGGGCACGAGCCAGCGCCAGTCGAGGGCACGCCAAGACCAGGAGGGTGCGCTGACCGGCTGCAACGCGGGCTCCACGCGGGCCACTGAGGCGAGCACCTGCTGACAGCGCCGGCACCCGGCGAAATGGTCCTCCCAGCGCGTGAGCTCCTCGACCGCCAGGCTGTGCTCGCAATACGCGGCGATCACGTCCATTGTCGGACAGGGCTCGGAGCGGGCCTGATGACGCAGGCCGGCTTCGATGGCGCGGTCGAGGTCCGGTTGGAGCGGTGTGTCCCTGGACATCTACGACCTTAGAACGAGTGAATGAAAGATTTCTTGCGTCTGACCACTGTCAAAAACACCACTGCAGAGCGCGCCGAGCAACGCAGAGAAGCTTAGTGGTCACCTGGCAAAAACCTTCTATGTCTCTGCGGGCTCCGCGGTTTCTTTTCCAGGCTGCTAAATCTCCTTCAGCTCGGCTGTCCAATTCTCAATCCCCACCGCGAGACATTCCCTGAGCCCGAGGTCGTCAAGCCGATACTCGTCCCGCAGCTTCTGCTCGATCCGCGCGCGGAGGCTCTGTCGCAGTCGCTCGAGCTTGCGCGACGCGGTCGACTCATGCTCGCCAAACATCGCGGCGGCCTGCGCCAGCGTCAGCCCATCGAGATAATACTGCGTCAGTCGAAGACGCTCGTTCGGTGAGAGCTCGCCAAGCGCCGCGCGCACGACGCGCGTCAGGATCGCGACATATCGCCGGCGCGTCAGGATCGATTCGGGATTCCCCGAGGCAGCAGGCTCGAGCGCCGGAGCTTCCCCCTTCTCCAGCGAGTCCAGCGGCTCGAGCCGAGACGAGGCGCGCAACGCGTCGACGTGCCGCTGCGCCAGGACGGCGCTGAGCCAGGTCGGGAGCGAGCTGCGACCGTAGTAATACTGAAACAGCGACCGCCGTTGCCCTCCCTCCTCCTTCAGGCCATACAGCTCGCCGTAAATCGATCCGGCGAGATCACGCGCCTCCTGTTCGCCCGCGATGCTGCGTGCCGCGGCATACAGGCGCGGCCGGTACCGCGCGACGAACGTCTGCCAGGCCTTCTCGTGGCCGGCCGCACAGCCCACCGCGAGCGCCAATTCCTCCAGCCGTAAACTGTCCAAGTACGATTCGATGGGCGCAAATTCGAGATCGCTCTGGCCAAAACGGTGGCAGGCGCTGCGGTAAAGGGCTTCGGCAAAGGCGTCAGCCGTGACGTCCCACTGCGAGGCCCCCGCGCGCGCATACAGGCGATCGACGACATCCCGGTATCGGTCGCGAAACTGTTGCAGCCCTTTGCTCGCCAATGCCATGATCACCCTTGGCCGCTGGTCTGATAAGGGTACACACTAAGCGGAACGTTGTAACGAATCAGCGCGGCGAGCGCGAGCGAGCCGTGGGAGGCGCTGGGGGTGGGGCCGTTCGCGCGAACCGGGTCGAATTCACTGGATCGCGCGGATGCGCGGCCCCAGCGCGATCAAACAAAGATGAAACCCGCCAACGCCAGGCCATCGACGATGACGCCCCGGGATCAGCGGCGGCTGCTGGACCTCGCCCGCGGCTGTACTTTCGACGACTTCCTCTTTACGCCCCAGTTCAGCGTCGTCGAATCCAGAGATCCCTATTCAATCGACCTCACCTGCCGCGTCTCCGAGCATATCGTGCTCCACCGCCCGATCGTCTCCGCCAACATGGATACGGTCACCCGCGCCCCGATGGCCATCGTGCAGGCCGAGGAAGGCGGCCTCGGGATCATCGATCGCGGATTCCGGCCCGGCGACATCGAACCGCAGGTCCGCGAAGTCGAAATCGTGAAGCGGACGCAGCACGGCATCATTCCCGATCCGTACACGGTTTCCGTTTCTGCGACGCTGGCGGACGCCAGCGACCTGATGGCGCGGTCCGGCGTCGGCACACTGGTCGTCATCGACGAATCCCGCAAGCTGCGGGGCCTGCTGACCGAACGCGACCTTCGCTTCATTGCGGGCGATCTCGCTTCCGTGCCCGTCTCGCAGCGGATGACGCCCGCCGAAGCACTCATCGTTCATGCGGGATCGATCTCCGTCGAGGAGGCCGAGCTCGTGATGATCGAGCGGAAGATCAAGAAGCTGCCGCTCGTCGACGAGAGCGGCGTGCTGATCGGCCTCATCACGGCGAAGGACATCCTCAAGCAGAAGCGGCTGCCGTTCGCGACGCGCGATCGCCAGGGCCGCCTGCGCGTGGGCGCCGCGATCGGCGCCAAGGGCGACTATCTGGAACGCGCGGCGGAGCTGATTCGCGCGGGCGTCGACGTGATCGTCATCGACATCGCCCACGGCCATTCGGCGGTGATGGCGCGCGCGATTCACGAGTTCCGGCGGCGCTTCGGCGGCTTCGAGCTCATCGCGGGCAATGTGGCCACGACCGAGAGCGCCAGGTTCCTGATCGATCACGGCGTCAACGGCATCAAGGTCGGCATCGGCCCGGGCGGCGGGTGCACGACGCGCATCAACACCAGCTTCGGCGTCCCGCAGGTGCAGGCCCTGGTCGAATGCCGGCTGGCCGTGGAGGAAGCCGGGGGATCCACCTCCCTGATTGCGGACGGCGGTGTCAGGCGCGATGGGAGCCTGGCGGAGGCGTTGATGTGCGGCGCCGATTGCGTGATGCTCGGCAGCGCGTTTGCCGGCACCCAGGAAACGCCGGGCGAGATCATTCACAAATCGGTGCTGCTGCCCGAATCCCAGAAAGTCGTCCAGGTCGCCTTCAAGGTCCTGCGCGGGATGGCCTCACTGGGCGCCATCAAGGATCGCCTCGACGTGGAAGATGCCGACGCGGTCGACCTGCAGGCCATCGGCGCCGAGGGGATGGAAATCAGCGTCCCGCTGCGCGGCTCGGCGCGGCCCGTCTTTCAGGACATGATCAAACATCTCTGCTCTTCGATCAGTTATGGCGGCGCACGCAGCCTCTCCGAGCTGAAGCAGCTGTTCTGGGAACAGCCGGAACGCTACCTCGTCAAGCTTTCAGCCGCCTCGCGCCGCGAATCTTATGAGCGATAAGAAGCATTTGGCGATTTGGCGATCGGGCGATTGGGCGATTGGACGGAGGCGGTTCCTCGGCCTCGGATCGCTCGGCGCGCTGGCCTCGACCGTCGCGGCGGCGTGCCGCAAGGCGACGCCGCCGGCGAAAGCGGTGCAAAGCTGGCTTGGCGCGCCGGTGAGCCGGTACGGAGCGCGCGCGAAATATGAAACCGCCGCTCGAGAATTCAGACAATCGCGGCGCAATGAGGCGTCGTCCAGCCGGACGCCCCTTCAAAGCTCACACGGCGTCATCACCCCCTCGTCTTTGCATTTCGAACGCCATCACGGTGGCGTTCCGGACATCGACCCCGCCACGCATCGCCTGCTGATTCACGGCCTCGTCGATCGTCCCGTCATCCTCACGATGGATGAGATTCGCCGGCTGCCTTCGGTGTCCCGAATCTATTTCCTGGAATGTTCCGGCAATACGGGCTCGGAATGGGGCGGGCCGAACGAGCCCGACGTCCAGAGGGCGTTCGGTCTCACGAGCTGTTCGGAGTGGACAGGTGTGCCGCTGCGCTCGATCCTCGACGACCTCGGCCTGCAATCCGCGGGCAGATGGATCGTGGCCGAAGGCGCCGACGCGTGCCGCATGACGCGCAGCCTGCCCATCGAAAAAGCGATGGACGATGTGCTGCTCGCGTATGGGCAGAACGGCGAGGCGTTGCGCCCGGAGCAAGGCTACCCGCTGCGTCTCTTCGTGCCCGGATGGGAGGGCAACATCAACGTGAAATGGCTTCGCGTGCTCAAGGTCGTCGCGGAACCGGCGATGAGCCGCGAAGAGACATCCAAGTACACCGACCTGATGCCCGACGGCCGCGCGCGTCAGTTCAGCTTCACCATGGACGCCAAATCGGTCATCACGCATCCGTCGGGCGGACACAAGCTCGCAAGCCCGGGCGTGTGTGAAATCACCGGCCTGGCGTGGTCGGGACGCGGCGCAATCGCGCGCGTGGAGGTCTCGACGGACAACGGCGCGACGTGGCACACCGCGACGCTCGACACCCCGGTCCTGAAGCTCGCGCACACCCGTTTCCATTACACCTGGTGGTGGGACGGCCAGCCCGCCGTCATTCGGTCGCGCTGCATCGACGAGACCGGCTACGTGCAACCGACCCGCGAAGAGCTGGTGGCGGTACGCGGATTCTTTTCGAACTATCACTACAACGGAATCCAGAGCTGGAAGGTTCAGCCGGACGGGACGGTGACGAATGCCTAGTAACGAAGGTTCGCCGTACACCGCGGGACCGTCACTCGGCGGTTCGAGGCGAAGCTTCGTTACCGCTCCTGGGCTCCGGGCTTCAGGCTGCAGGCTTCGGGCGTGGACCGCTGGGCTGTGCGTGCTTTGGATCGGGAGCTTCGTTGTGGCGGCGCGAGCGCCGGACAACTTCCGGCTGAAGCCGGAAGCTACGAAGAAGCAGCCGGAAGCCACGAAGAAAGACCAGCCGGAAGCCGCCAAGAAAAAGCATCCGCCGCTTTATGGCCTCGGACGCGCGCCGACCGCCGAGGAATTGCAGAAGCTGGACATCATCATCGGATCGGACGGCAACGGGCTGCCGCCGGGCAGCGGGACCGCGGGTGAAGGAAGGATCGTGTATCAAACCCGCTGCGTCGAATGCCACGGGGCGACGGGCAAAGAGGGTCCGTTCGATCTCCTGGTCGGCGGCCGCGGGAGCCTGACGAGCCGGCGCCCGCTCAAGACAATCGGCAGTTACTGGCCCTATGCGACGACCCTCTTCGACTACATCAACCGCGCGATGCCGTTCGACACGCCCGGTTCTCTCTCGCACGACCAGGTCTACGCGACCGTGGCCTACCTTTTGTATCTGAACGGCATCATCGGTGAGCACGATCGCCTCGATGCCGCCACGCTGCGGAAGGTTCAGATGCCGAATCGGAACGGTTTCATTCCGGACGACCGGCCCGACGTGGGAAAGAAAAAGAAGTAGGGGCGTCCGCCACACACAAGTTCACGCCTCTTCACAGCTTTCTAAAGCGCTTCCCTCCGCTGGCCGAAACTACCTGCGACCCTGAGTGGCCGAGCTGTTCCCCAGCCCCGCTCGAGCCGGGCACTACGACTCGAGACTGAAGCCGGGCACTACATCTCGTGATGCACCTTGCACCTTGCACCTTGCACCTCGCACCTTTCACCTTCCAGGCCTGATGTCCAC
>JACQTH010000579.1 GCA_016210935.1 Acidobacteriota bacterium
CCTCGTTCGCGGAAGCGGGTCAAATCGGAGTTGGTCGCGTTGAGCAGCGTGCCGATCGGCGTGAGCTTTTCCAGATCCCGATCGAGGTCGAACTGCCGCCAAGCGATCGGCGCGCCCGGCGTGGCCATCTCCTTGAAAAAGCTCTCGGCGAACTGCAGCGCGATGGTCGGCTGCCCCTCGCTGACGATCCAGGGTTGCCAGCCGCTCCGCCGGCCGAACGGCGTGGGCACGAGCGCCTCGGCGCCAACGGGAAACCCGGGAAAGATCTTCGCGCCTTTCGAGGTGAGGTCGCCGTACACGGCGCGCAGCGCCTTTGCCTGCGTGTCCGTCAGACATGCATCGTTGTCGACGCCCGGAGCACACCGGGGCACGTCGTTGGCGACATCGAACGAACAGCGGCGCGGGTCGTCGATGAGCCCGTCTTCAAGACCATCAGCCGCGTCGCACTTCGCGTAGACCTTCTCGGCAATCACGCGGACGCGTTCCGTCGGGATCGGCGTCGCGGCGAGCGCGCGGTTGATCGCCGCGAAATGCATCATGGTTCCGGTGAAGTCGAGCACCGGTGCGCCGACGACGATGCCGTCGAAGTCGTTCGGGAAGCGCTGCGCAGAGATAAGACCCTGACGGCCGCCCGTGGAGCAGCCGACGAAATACGAGCGCGCCGGTGGCGCGTCGTAGTACGCGCGCACGAGCGTCTTGGCCGTCATCGCGGTCACGTGGACCGCGCGGTAGGCATAATCGATCAGCTTCTGGGGGTTCGAGGCGAAGGTCGCCAGTGGCTCGCGCGCCGCGTCGTGGCCGGTGTTGGTCTGAGCCGTCGCGAAGCCACGCCGGAGCGCGGCGTCGCGCGTCGCCGCGCGGCCGGGCGCCGACAGCGACTCGCCCGCGAAGCCGCCATTGCCGAACATATACAGCCGGCCATTCCATTCCTTCGGCAGCGCGACCTCGAAGCGCACTTCCGGCAGGATTTGCCCCTGCACGAGGCAGAACTCGGGCCGGCCGGCTTCGGCCGCGATCGGCACGGCGTTGTCGACCGCGAAGTCATAGGTCGTCAGCGCACGCAGATCGGCACACCCCGCCTTCGGCGCGCGTCCCGTCAGCGGCTCTTTCCAGTTCTCGAACTGCGCGCTCTGGGCTCCAGCCGGTGCGGGGACGAGCATCGTGGCGATAACGACAGCCGTGGTGCGGAGGGGGATCATAGAGCTCCTCGGTTCAGCGGAGTTTCTGATTGACGCGGGGTCGGCGGTTATCCTACACCTGTCCAGGCAGCGGGAAGAAGAACCCCGTACTGTCGCCGAACGTCGACGTCGGTGTGCTCCAGGAGGGACCATGAGAACTCGTTGCGTTGCCATGCCTCTCGCAACTGTGTTCGCCCTGATCACGATCGGCACTTCACCGATCGCCGGACAGTCGCCCGCCTCTCGACATCTCGATCGACTGCGAACCCGGATCGACGCCGCTATTCGGGCTGCGCAGGGCGTGGTTGGCGTGTCGATCAAGCACCTCGAGACCAACGTGTCGCTGGCCACCAACGGCGACGAGCCGTTTCCGATGGCAAGTACGTTCAAGTTGCCGGTCCTGGTCGAGTTGCACGCCGCGGCCAAGGCGGGCGCGCTCGGATGGAACGAGATGGTGAACGTGACGCCGCAAGATCAGCATCTGGGCAGCGGCGACCTGACGCCGCTTTACGATCCGCCGGGCGTTAGGCTGTCCATGCGGAATCTCGCCAACCTCATGATGATGATCAGCGACAACTCCGCCGCGGATATCTGCCTGGCCAGGGCGGGCGCGGAGAAGGTCACCGCGCGGATGCGGAGTCTGGGCATCGAGGGCATACGCGTTGACCGTTCTTGCCAGGAGCTCATCCTCGATTTTCAGGGACGCGATACCCCGAAGCTGAAGGACCTGGCGCGCGACGACCTGCGGGAGGCCCTGCGTCGCGATGCACGGCCGCAGACGATCGAGGCGCGCTTTGCCGCAGACGACCGCATCGCAGCGGACCCGCGCGACACGGCGACGCCCAACGCGATGGTCGCGCTCCTCGAGAAGATCTGGCGCGGGCAGGTCATCGACCGCGCGGCGTCCGACGCGATGCTGGACCTGCTGAAGCGATGCCGGACCGGCGAGAACCGGATCCGTGGCCTGCTTCCCTCGTCTACCGAAGTGGCGCACAAGACCGGGACGCTCGGCGGGGTGGTGAACGACGTCGGCATCGTGTACCTGCCAGACGAA
>JACQTH010000599.1 GCA_016210935.1 Acidobacteriota bacterium
CTATACATGGACAGTACATGTACATAGCGGCCCCGTCAAGATCGCTGGCGGTCAAGAGTCCGGCGGACCGACTCCTTGGTCAAGCGCAGTTAGCCGTCCCCCAAGGGGCAAACGGAAGTGACGTCAGCCGCATCCCTCGCGCGTTAACGCCGAGAGCGCCCATGTCCGCACTTCGTGCGCAACTCCTTCGGTCATGCGGCCTTCCCGTCCGTCAACACGCGTCTGGGTGTGGGCCGAATTAGCCGCCGCGCTGGCGGCTATCACCGAAAGAAACGTCGGATGGCGAAGCGGCCAAGCGTTGTCTTGCGTCTCGGAGGCGTCATGGCTACCATCCGGCGTACCGACAAGTTGCGGTGTGCGAAGCGCCAGCGATTGCGCCGGCGTTGGCCGCGACGATGATCGTGGTCGAGTCGGTCCAATCAATACTGGTTAGCCGGACCAAAAACTTCAGCCCTGTTCGAAGAGCCTCCGGATGCGAATTTTATTGCGTCGAAACACGACGATGGCGCCACGCTCGAGGTCCTCGGTGAACGTCGGCAGATTGTCGATGATCGCCTTGACCTGTTCGGATGGGCGCCTCGGCGACCCGTGCCGAAACAGCATCAAGGAGGGTCGTGTGTGTCGCCCGGGAACCAACAACGCGCCGAAGTCGGTGTCGGCCGAAACGAGCACCCGCGCTTCGGCGAGGCTCGCTGAAGTTCGCCGCCTTCGAAGGGGCCGCGGCGAACGAAAGCGGCCGAACCCCGAATCCCGTTACTGTGAGCTCCTCACCGTCGGATACTTGATCCCCAACTGCTCCAAATACGTCTTGTACTTCGTCGGATCGAAGTAGTACTTCTTCATCTCCGCGCGGTACTTCGCCATGATGGCTTCGTTGAGCCAGATCGCCGGTTTGTCCTGCGCTCGGATGAGCGGCGTGTACGTCGTCTCTTTCGTCTGCACGGTGCGGAAGTAGTCCCACGCCTGCGTCACCAGCTCGGGACGCATCACGAAATCCAGCACGGTCATCGCCTGCACCTTCGCGGCAGCGGTGATGCCCTTGTGCGCGATCGGCGTCGCCATCGAGATCGCGTTGGCCCAGTTGTGGCCGGGACCGGCGGCAATATTCGACGGATAGCGCAGCGTGACGGTCGGCACGTTCCAGGAAATGTCGCCGATATCGTCCGATCCGCCGCCGCGCTTTTCGTCGTCGTCGACCTTCTCGCGGCCGCGCAGCGGCTGGAGCTCGGTCGCCAAGCCGCGCTCCGGGACCTTGAGCTCGCGCTGCAGCGCCTTCGCCAGCGTCTGGTCCGCCTCGCTCCACTGTGGCAGGCCGACCTTCTTGATGTTCTCGTGCATCGTCTCGGCCACGATCTTGTTCATGTGCTGCGGCCAGGCCGATCCCAGCACGCGCGACTCGACCGTCGTGCCCGTCATGAGCGTCGCGCCCTTGGCCATGCTGTCGCCGATTTCCCACATCTCCTTGATGCGCGGGTATTCCGTCTCGCGGAAGTAATACCAGACGCTCGCGTTTCGCGGGACGACGTTCGGCTGATCGCCGCCGTTGGTGACCACATAGTGAGAGCGCTGCTGGATGCGGAGATGTTCGCGGCGATAATTCCAGCCGATGTTCATCAGCTCGACGGCATCGAGCGCACTGCGGCCGCGCCATGGAGCGCCGGCGCTGTGTGCCGTCTCGCCGTGGAACGTGTACTCGACGGAGACCATCCCGTTACCGGTGCTGTCGCCCCAACCGACGCCCAAATCGGATCCGACGTGGGCAAACAGGACGATGTCAGCATCCTTGAAGAAGCCGTCGCGGACGTAATACGCCTTCGTCCCGAGCTGCTCCTCGGCGACGCCGGGCCACAGCTTGATCGTCCCGGGCAGCTTTTCCCTGGTCATGATGCGCTTCAACACGATCGCCGCCGTGATGTTCATCGGCATCCCGGAGTTGTGGCCCTCTCCGTGGCCGGGCGCGCCTTCGATAATGGGATCGCGATAGGCGACGCCGGGTTTCTGCGACGCCTGCGGGATGCAGTCGATATCGGAGCCGAGGGCGATGACCGGCTTGCCCGACCCCCACGACGCCATCCAGGCGGTCGGGATATCGGAGATGCCGTGCTGCACGGTGAAGCCGTTTTCCGAGAGGATGGCCGTCAGGTACTTCGACGTCTCCAGCTCCTGAAAGCCCAGCTCGCCGTAGCTGAAGACCATGTCGTTCATCACCTGGCTGAAGTCCTTCATCTTCTCGACTTCAGCCGCGGCTTCCTGTTTCAGCGCGTCGAGGCGGGGATTGGCCGGCGCGGACGGCGTGGCCTGGGCTGGTTTCGCGGGCTGCTGGAGAGGGGCCGCCGACAGCCATGCTGTGACGACGATCGTTGCGCCACAGAGGATAAAGAAGCGAACTGCGTGCATGGGATCCTCCAGAAAATCTTCCGCCTAAAGGCGGAAGCCACGATGAGATCCGCCCAAAAGGGGTCGAAGCCATCCGCCTTCGCGTGTATGCGCTTCGGCGGACAAGCGACTCACCGGGCAGTCCGGCTGCCGCCTTCGCCAAGGCTGCGGCGAGCCTCACCAAAGCGCTTCGCGCGTAGGCGGGAAGCCGGAGCCTGCATGTCTCGCAAAGCGATGCGCAGCGGATTTTATTCCGAAACGCGAACGTCACGAAATTGCATGCGGGTCCGGGTAAACTACTCGAACCATGTTCATGAGAAAGATTTCAGCCGCGCTCGTTGTCTTCGTCTTCGCCGCGTCGGCTGCGCTGCTCGCCAGGCCCTTCGACTACGCTCAGGGCGGGCCCTTCGACTACGCTCAGGGCGGGCCGTCCGACCACGCGCAGACCGCGCCGGCTCCGGCGCGCCGGCCCCTCACCCTCGACGATCTCGCCCGCATGCGCGAGATCAGCGACCCGCAGATCTCCCCTGACGGGAAGTGGGTGGCGTACGTGCTCTCCACCGTTGACGTCAAAGAGGACAAGACCAATACCGACATCTGGATGGTCAGCTATGACGGAGTCACCGATCGCCAGATGACCGCGAGCCCTGAGAACGAATCCTCGCCCCGCTGGAGTCCTGACGGCCGCTACCTGTCGTTCACCTCGTCGCGCCCGGGTCCTGCGAAGGGGAACCAGGTGTGGGTGCTCGACCGCGAAGGTGGAGAAGCGACGCAGCTGACGAACGTCAAGGGGCGTCTGCAGAGCCACGAATGGTCGCCGGACGCGAAGCGTCTGGCCCTCGTCATCGGAGACCCCGACCCGGATGCTGAGAGCAGCGCGCCGTCCGACAGCGGCAAGCCGCGCGTGCCAAAGCCGATCGTGATCGACCGGTACAAATTCAAGCAGGATGGGCAGGGCTATCTGCTTTCGGGACGCCACTCCTACATCTATTTGTTCGAGCTCGCGACCAAACAGCTGAATCGGCTTGCGTCGGCAAAACAAGATGAGTCGTCGCCCGTCTGGTCGCCCGACGGTACGCGAATCGCGTTTCTCAGCAATCGCGCGCCGGATCCCGATCGAGAACCGTCGAATCAAATCTTCGTGGCCGAGGCCCGGCCGGGTGCCACTGAAACAGCGATCACGCCCGCGACGGTCCGTGTCGGACGGTCACGCATCGACTGGAGCCCGGACGGCAGGTTGATCGCGTTTGCCGAAAGCGACGACAAGAGATTCGGCGCGTACAACATGGACCACCTCGCGGTCGTCGCGTCCGACGGAAGCGGCGCGCCACAGCGGGTCAAGGCCGTGGACACGCTCGACCGGGGCATTTCGGCGCCTCGATTCTCCGGTGACGCGTCGACGCTGACGTTCATCGTCACCGACGATCGGTCCGCATATCCCGCGCGCGTGAAGTTGGCCGGCGGCGCGGTGGAACGTCTTCTGAGTCCGCCGGTGGTCGTATCCAGCCTGACGACGGCCGCGGGACGAACGACGGCGATCTCGGGCGGGAGCATGAAGCATTCGGAGGTGTACGCGATTGAAGGCGGGACGCTTCGCCAGCTCACGCGTCAGAACGAGGCGCTCTTTTCAGAGCTCCAGCTCGGCGTTGTTGATGAGGTCGGCTTCACCAGCAAGGATGGGACCGAAGTTCACGGCTTGCTGACCAGGCCGGTCGGGTACGCGCCCGGAACCAGGGTTCCGCTGCTGCTGCGGATCCATGGCGGGCCGAGCTCGCAGGACGCGCACACCTTCAGCCTCGAGCGACAGCTGTTTGCCGCGAACGGCTACGCCGTTCTGGCCGTGAACTACCGCGGCAGCGCCGGGCGCGGCGTGAAATTCTCCCGGGCGATCTTCGCCGATTGGGGACATTACGAGGTCATGGACCTGCTGGCCGGAGTCGATCACGTGATCAAAACCGGGATCGCGGATCCCGATCGGCTCGGAGTGGGCGGCTGGAGCTATGGCGGCATCCTCACCGATTACATCATTGCAAGCGATGAGCGGTTCAAGGCCGCGACGAGCGGCGCCGGAACAGCGTTTACCGTGGCCTTCTACGGAACGGACCAATACATCATTCAGTACGATTACGAAATTGGTCCGCCGTGGACCGCGCAGGCGTGGGATACGTACCAGAAGATCTCATATCCGTTCCTGCATGCCGATCGGATCAAGACGCCGACCCTCTTTCTCGGCGGCGAGCGCGATTTCAACGTGCCGATTCAGGGCAGCCAGCAGATGTATCAAGCGCTGAGAAGCCTGGGCGTCGACACCCAGCTCGTGATCTATCCGAACGAGAACCACGGCATCACGCGGCCGAGCTATCAGAG
>JACQTH010000580.1 GCA_016210935.1 Acidobacteriota bacterium
GCACCGCTCATTTTGATTTGGCGATCTGGCGATTGGGCGATTTGGCGAGTGAAATCCCTCAATCACCCAATAAATCGCGAGATCGCCAATTCGGCAATTCGCCAATTGTGAGGAGGGTGACTATGCGAAGAGTCCTGGTTTCGCTGGTGATCCCGAGCCTGGTGGCGACCCTGATGGTGCTGCGCGCGGAAGCGCCACGCGCCCGGAGTTTCGAGTCCTCGAGTCGTTCTACTGACTTTTACGACGTCCGCGAGAAGACAATCAGGCAGCTGCAGGCCGATCTGACGGCCGGCGTGATTACGTCGCGCCAGCTCGTCGAACATTATCTGGACCGCATCGAGACGTACGAAGACACGCTCAACGCGGTCATCTCGATCAACCCTCGCGCCGTGCAGGACGCGGACATCCTCGACGCGGAGCGCGCCGCAGGCATCGTGCGCGGTCCGTTGCACGGTATCCCGATCGCGCTCAAGGACAACATCCTCACACGCGACATGTCGACGACCGGCGGTGCGCTAGCCTTCGAGGGTTTCGTACCGCCGTACATCGCGACGATCACGGAGAACCTGCAGCGTGCCGGCGCCATCATCATCGCGAAAACTGTCATGACCGAGCTCGCCAACTGGGTGACCGCGGGCATGCCGGGCAACTACAGTGCGGTCGGCGGATACGGGATGAACCCGTACGATCCACGGCCCGATCCGCGACCCGCCACCAGTGACGGCCGTCCTGCGATGGGAACTGGCGGATCGAGCTCGGGCATCGGCACGGCGGCCAGTCTGTGGGCGGCCAGCGTCGGCACGGAAACCTCGGGATCGATTCTCAGCCCGTCGAACGCCAACATGCTGGTGGGCATCAAGCCGACGGTGGCGCGGATCAGCCGTTGGGGTGTGATTCCGATCACGGCCGACCAGGATATCGCGGGGCCGATGGCTCGAACGGTCGAGGATGCGGCATTGCTGATGGGCGCGCTGGACGGGTTCGATCCGCGCGATCCTGCCACGGCCATTTGCGCACCGCCTCCTGGCCATGATTACACGCGCGATTTCTCGATCAACGGTCTGCGCGGCAAGCGCATCGGGATTCCGCGCGCGAACTACTACGACGCGGTCGTTCGGCCGGATACCGGGAACGCGACCGGCGGCCTTGGGGCGGCAACCGACCCGCGACGTGCTGTCATGGCCGAGGCCATCGAGGTCATCCAGTCGCTTGGCGCCACGATTGTGGATCCGGCAAACATCCCGAGCGTGGTCGACGGCACGCCAGCGAGAAACTTCTTGGTGACCAGTACGTGTACGACAACGCGGCAGCATGACACGAACCCGAACTGCTCGACGACCTTTCAGTACGGCTTCAAGCGCGATTTCAACGACATGATGGCCACCTTCGGCGCGCTCGCGCCGGTTAGGGCGCTCTCCGAGCTTCGCGCGTTCAACACGGCGAACGCGTCCCGTGGGGCCATCAAGTACGGTCAGACCATCCTGGACTCATCGGATGCGATCGACCTTGCCAGGGATAATGCCCGCTATTTGGCCGACCGAGCACGAGATGTCTTCCTGAGCGACACACATGGCATCGGCGAGGCGATCGACGTCTTCAAGCTGGACGCGTTGCTGTTCCCCGGCAGCACCAGCGCGGGCATCGCGGCCAGGCCAGGGTTCCCGACCGTCATCGTCCCATTCGGGATGATTCCGAACGCGCCAACCCCGCCGTTCCCGGCAGGCTTCAACGCGCTGCCGCAGCCGTACGGCGTGAGCTTCACGAGTGTGGCGTGTAAAGAGCCGGAGCTGTTGCAGATCGCGTACGCGTTCGAGCAGGCGACGAAGCGGAGGGTGCCGCCGCCCGGTGCGTATCAGTAGCTCGGAAGAATCACCACAGAGAACACGGAGACCACAGAGATAACCGTTATTTCTCCGTGATCTCCGTGATCTCTGTGGTTGTCTTCTGCATTTCTGCTACTCCGCCCTCAACGCCGCAACCGGATCCAGTCGCGTCGCGCGGCGCGCCGGCAGCAGGCACGCCATCGTCGAGACCACGGCGAGCACCACCGTAATCGTCGCGAGCGTCATCGGATCGCTCGGCTGCGTTTGCACGAGGAGATCCTCGAGCAGATTCCCGACGCCGTACGCGCCAGCCAGACCGATCGCCACGCCGATCACCAGCTGCACGAGGCCCCGGTGCAGCACCGACCACGAGACGTGCCCAGGCTGGGCGCCGAGCGCCATCCGGACGCCGATCTCCTGCGTTCGCTGCGTCACCGCATAGGCGGTCACCGCATACAGCCCGACCGCCGCGAGCACCAGCGCGATCAGCGCGAAGATCGCGAACAGGCTCCCGAAGATCCTGTACGGCCATCGCGCCCGCGCGAGCTGCTCCGGCATGGTCCGGACGTCGAACACCGGCAGGTCCGCGTCGACGGCCTGCACTTCCC
>JACQTH010000581.1 GCA_016210935.1 Acidobacteriota bacterium
CCACGCTTGCGCACGGCCTGTGCGAGCTGACTTGCCCTGCTGTCTGCGCTTCTATATCATGCCTTCGCCGGGGCTTCCCGGTGAGTTCGCACAACAAGGTTTCACCCCGCGCCCAACTCCGCCCTTCGACCCATTGCACAAGCTCAGGGTCGAGGGTGAGTTGCGTCGAACGCTCGACAAGCTCAGGGCGACCCGAGCCTGTCGAGGGCCGGCGTCTCCGACGAGTCGTATTGGGCTGGGCCCTGACGGTCGCCCTGGTCGCCACGCTACCAAGCCTCACCTCCACCCAGACCCAGCGCCCGGTCGATTCGCGCCCACCCGGCCCCACCGTACTGCGGGCGCCAGCGACCACAACAATTCGTCGGCATCCGGCGCTACGCCCACATGCCGACGCTCGCATTCCCGTGGGATCGGAGTTTGGACTAAAAGGAGGCACTCCATGATCGGGGAACTTCGTCGACAGGCACTAAGGTACGGGGTTCCAGCCGGCGTCATCATTGCGATCGCCGCGATCGCCGTCGTGGCACCGCCTGCCTGGGCCCAAAGCGTGTCGTCCGGCACGATTCACGGCACGGTTAAAGACGATACGGGTGGGGCGCTCCCCGGCGTCACGGTGACGGTGGCGAGCCCGGCGCTGCAGGTCAAGCAGATGATTGACACAACGGGGGCGGCCGGTGACTACCGTTTCGTCGATCTGCCCCCAGGGACGTATCGCGTGACGTTCGATCTGCCCGGCTTCAGGCGGTTTGTGCGCGAAGACTTGCGGCTCACGGTCGGCTTTGTGGCGCGCGTCGATGCGGTGATGCAAGTCGGCGGGCTGGAGGAGTCGATCACGGTCAGCGGGGAGAGCCCGGTGGTGGACATGACCTCCACCAGTGCCAGCGTGGCCTTCTCGCGGGAGATCCTTGACGCGGTGCCGCAGGGGCGGGATTTGCAGAACGTCTACGCGATGACGCCGGGCGTCACACAGGCCGAGCCCGATGTGGGCGGCAGCACCATGGCCGAACGGCAGACGATCTCGAGCTACGGTGTAGCCGCGCAGCCCAAGCTCCAGGTCGAGGGCATGAACATCACGATGGGGGCCGACACCAATTCCGCGATCTACTTCATGAGCGACTCGCTCGAGGAGGTCCAGATCAAGACCTCCGGCGCCGACGCCGAGGTCTCGGTGCCGGGCATCTCGGTGGTGGCCGTTCTCAAATCAGGGGGCAACGTCTTCCACGGCACGTACGGGGCGGCGTACCAAACGTCTGAGCTTCAGAGCAACAACCTGGACGACGCGTTGCGGGCGCAGGGCCTGTCTGCGACGCGGCCATTGAAGAGTTTCCATGACGTCGCCGCCGATTTGGGCGGCCCGATTGTGCGGGACAAGCTGTGGTTCTACGGAGCCTACAGTCGCCAGAAAAAGACGGAAGGGCTGGTGGGATTTGCAGCCGGCCCCGGGCCGGATGGCCGATATCTGACCGGGGACGAGCCGGAGGCGCACTTCGAGCCAAGCCTGGCGCAATTCACGGCGAAGTTCTCATACCAGCTCTCGAAGAGCAACCGTCTGGTCTATGCCTACCAGCGTGGCAACAAGCGGCAGCCGCAGAACGGCGCGGGCCGCTTCCGGCCGCTCGAGGCGACGCGTGACTACTACAACCCGACCGCCATTCAGAAGGGCGAGTTCCAGAGCACGCTGACTGAGGCAACGCTGCTGAACCTTATCGCTGGGTACAGCGGCTATCGGACGGACTATGATGCCGCACGGTCCTTCGCGCGCCCCGACGCGCCACCCCGGCAAGATCTGGAGACTGGGCTGGCGACCGGCTCGCATGACGCCCATCAAGGCAAGACGCGCGACCGGTATCAACTCGAAGGCAGCATCAGCTTCTACCCGGAGCGGCCGTTCGCCGGCCGGCACGAGCTGAAGACGGGCGCCATGGCGTACCTCGATCGCGCCTCCGATGGCTGGTTCGACAACCTCGCGTGCAACTGTGTTCTCCAGACCGACCGGATTGGAGGCGTGTCCGGCACGCCCGTGCGTATCGTGATGCGCAACACGCCGGTCACGCCACTGGACAACGCGGACACCTTTGCGGTCTACGTGAAGGATACCTGGCGTCTCACCGATCGTTTGACGGTCAACCTGGGCGCGCGCTGGGAGCGACAGACGTCGTACTTGCCGGCCCAGTCGGCGCCGCCGGCGCGCGACTTCCCGACGGTGTTCCCGGGCGGGTCGTTCCCCCGTCTGGACGTCGGGGAGTGGTCCCGCATCGTCCCGCGCGTGGGCGTTGCCTGGGCGCTGGATCAGAAGTCGGTTGTGAAGGGATCGTTCGGAGCTTACAACTACATGTTTGGCGACACCTTCGGCGACCGCTACAACCGCAACGCCACCGGCACGGCGACCTTCTTGTGGCACGATCTGAACGGCGACAAGCTTTACCAGCCGGGGGAGGTCAATCTCAATCTCAACGGGCCCGACTTCGTCAGCATCACGGGCGCCAGCAACGCGCGCATCAATCCCGGCCTCCGGGAACCGAAGACGTTGGAGGCGACCGCCACCTTCGAGCGCGAGCTGACCACGGACGTCGGGTTCCGTGCGATGTATGTGGGCCGGCGTCTTGTTGACTACTTCAGCGGGGCGGGGCCGAATATCCTGCGACCCTACAGCGTGTACGACATCCCCATCACGCGTCGCGACCCCGGCCCGGACGGGGTCCTCAACACCGCGGATGATGGCGGCCGGGTCACCTTCTTCGACTACCGACCCGCGTACCGCGGCGCGGCGTTCGTGGCCACCCAGGTGACCAACAGCCCGAACGATGATTCCTTCCACGCGATGGAATTCGCCCTGACCAAGCGCGCGTCCGCGCGGTGGATGGCCCAGGCCTCGTACTTCCTGGTGAAGAACCACCGATGGCTCACTCAAACCATCAACAGCCCCAACGACGAGTTTTTCCCCATCGACGACACGTGGAGCTGGGGTGCGACCGTGACCGGCAGCTATCGGCTGCCCGGGGACGTATCCATTTCCGGGTTCTTTCAGGGCAGGAACGGCGTCAAAGGCCAGCGGACCTACATCTTCCGAGCGGTCGATCCGGATGGAGGCCCGCGCATCGCGCAGCTCAACAACGTGACCTTGCGCCTCGAGCCGTACGGATCGCAGCATCTCGCGGCGATCAACATTCTGAACTTGCGCGCCAGCAAGGAGATCGCGTTGGGGGGCAGCCGGCGCCTCGGCGTCGAGTTCGATGTCTTCAACGCGCTGAATTCCAATGCGCCCTTGTCGGCGACCTTCGCGTCAGGGCCGACATTCGGCTATGTCACCGACGTGATGGCGGCGCGTATCGCCCGGATTGGCGCTCGATTCAGGTTCTAGGAGGTGCTTCGATGAGGGTTACGAAACCAGTGTTCTATGCGGTGGCCGCGCTCACGACGGCGGCCGCGGCGCTCGTCCTGATGAGGGCGACCGGCACCGTCGATAGGCTCACCCCCTCACCCTTGTACGCGGCCGATCCGATCGGATGTGATCTGTCGCAGTACAGAGCCAGCTCCGGGCTCACCGCAGCCGCGGAG
>JACQTH010000582.1 GCA_016210935.1 Acidobacteriota bacterium
GACCTGCGGTTGCCGCTTTTCGATTTCCGGCCCGAAGAGATGGCGCGTGTCCTTTTCGAGACGCATCGCCCCTCGACGGCGCTCGGGGCAGGCCCTTCGACTGCGCTCAGGGCAGGCCCTTCGACTGCGCCTGGGGCAGGCCCGTCGAACGCGCTGCGGGGAGACTCCTCGGCTCCGCGCCAGGCTGATGCGCCCCCTTCGTTCTGGGTCAGTGGGACGACTTCACCGAAGGCCGGCGCTTCGACCGTCGTCAAGACCCCGCCCTCGACGCCGGCGACGCGGACGGACAAGGGCGCGCCCCAGCTTCGAATTGCGCTGGGCGTTCAGCGTCAGGATGTGATTGCGCGCGTCGCGCCCGCTTCGGCGGCGTGGCAACTGCTCGCGATGCACCGCGCGGGGTCGATCGATGCCGCCATCGCCGCAGCGCGATCGCGCAATCTCACCATCAGTTTCGGGATTCTGCTGCTGTTCGGCGCCAGCATCGCGCTGCTGATCGTCTCCACCGAACGGGCGCGGCGGTTCGCCCAGCGGCAGATCGAGTTCGTGGCGGCCGTCTCGCACGAGCTGCGGACGCCGCTGGCAGTCATCCGATCCGCGGGCGAAAACCTGGCGGACGGCGTTGTGTCCGACGCGGCGCAGGTCGAAACCTACGGCCGGTTGATCGAGCAGCAGGGCCGATCGCTCAGCGACATGGTCGAGCAGGTGCTCGCGTTCGCCGGCGCGGAAAGTGGGCCGCGGCCCGACACGCGCCAGACGGTCGGCCTCGCCGAGCTGTTGGGCGGAGTGATTGAAACCTCGCGGCAGCTCGCGGGACCGTCGTTCACGTTCGACCGAACGATTGAACCAAGCCTTCCGCCGATCCTGGGTCAGCCGGACGCGTTGCGCCGCGCGTTCCAGAATCTGATCGACAACGCCGTGAAATACAGCAACGGGACAAAATGGGTGGGCGTCGCGGCGTGCGTGCGCGGACGCGATGTGGTCGTCAGCATCAGCGATCGCGGCATCGGCATCGAGCCTTCTGACCAGCGGCACATCTTCGAGCCGTTCTACCGTGGCCGACGCGCCACTGCGGCCCAGATCCACGGAAGTGGCCTGGGCTTGAGTCTCGTCCAGCGAATCGTGCACGGCCATGGGGGACGGGTGGAGGTGGCCAGCTCGCCCGGTGAAGGCAGCACCTTCCGCGTCTCTCTTCCCATCGCGCCCGCGGAACCAGAGTCTTGCCCCGGATCCTCCTCGTCGAAGACGAACCCGGCATCGTCCTGACCCTGACCGACCGGCTCTCGCGGGACGGCTATACCGTCCTGAGCGCAACCGACGGCGACCGCGGGCTGGAGCTCGCGTCGAAGGATCGCTTCGACCTCATCGTGCTGGATGTCGGCCTGCCCGGCAAGAACGGCTTCGATGTGTGCCGCGAGCTGCGCGAGCGCGGCGTCATGACGCCGGTCATCATGCTCACCGCCCGCGGACAGGTGGTGGACAAGGTGGTCGGCCTGAAACTCGGGGCAGACGATTACGTGACCAAGCCGTTCGAGATGGCGGAGCTCATCGCGCGGATCGAGGCGCGGCTGCGGCGCGCGAAACCCGCGGGCGGGGTCACGCGCGACGCGTACGAGTTCGGTGACGTTCGCGTCGACTTCCGGCGCGCCGAAGTCTCCCGCGAGGGGGCGCCGATGGAGCTTTCCGCGCGCGAGTTCAAGCTGCTGTGCTACTTCATCGAGCACCGCGAGGCGGTCCTCTCGCGCGAAGAGCTGCTCAACGACGTCTGGGGCTACGAGTCGACACCGTCGACCAGGACCGTCGACGTCCACGTGGCCTGGCTGCGCCAGAAGATCGAGCCCAACCCGAAACATCCCCGATACATCCTCACCATCCACGGTCTGGGATATAAGTTCGTCGGGTAACGAAACGCAATGGCCCGGCGTGTCGCCTTCTTTGTTGGCGTATTCCTTGGCGCGTCCGTATTCGTGGGACCCAGCTTCGGCTTGGTCTCCATCGCCGCTGCGCAGACATCTACCACTCTTTTTTTTGGAACCTCGTTTGACGAGCGGCTCCTTGCCGACCTTCCCTCCGGCCGATCGCCCTGGGCGATCTTCGAGACCGTTGATCCACTCGCCGTCGTGGATCGCATCGATGGAGGCGGACTCACCACCGGACGTCCCGCGTTGATCGGTGTCAACGGCTCATCC
>JACQTH010000055.1 GCA_016210935.1 Acidobacteriota bacterium
AGGCGAACGCGACCAGATCGCGGCTGACTGTTGGGCGGCGCAGCAGCCGCGTGCCCTGCGCCTGCGCGGTGGCCGCCACCATCATCGACAGCACAGCGGCTGCGATGAGCGATCGAACTCCCATGTTGTCCTCTCTTCGCGAATCAACCACACACGGCGGCGTTCGCGTGTCAAAAAGGCGAACCACAGAGCTCCCAGCGCGGAGAAAGACGCGGAGGTGATCGACGTGGCGGGCCGGCTTCGCCGGCCGCCCACGTCGAGTGCCCTCGCCAAAAGCCCACGTCTCCTCTGCGTTCTTCCTCTGCGTGCTCTGTGTGCTCCGCGGTTGCCTTTTTGCCAGCCTCCGACCTCAGTTCAGAACTCGAACCGGAATCCCAACTGCACCTGCCGGGCCGCGCCTGCCGAGAGCGACCGGCCGAAGGACGCCGACGACAAGTTCGAGATCGGATTGTTGAGGTTCTTGTGGTTCGCCACGTTGAACGCCTCGACGAGCAGCTCGGTCCGCGTCCGCCCGATGCGCAGGCTCTTGGCCACACGCGTGTCGATCGTCCACGCGTCCGGACCTCGCCCCGCATTCCTGGGAAGAGTCCCGGCGCGCGCCCCCGGGTCGACGAAGCTGGAACGATTCGTCATATCGGACGTGCCCACTCGCGCGCCGGGCGCGAGATCGGGCCGGTCGGTTGTCAACTGGTTGCGATTGTTGTCGCGGCCGGTCGTGATGTTGAACGGCGTCCCGCTGCGCGTGGCCAGGATAGCGCCGAGCTGCACATCGCCCGGGAGATTGAGCGTCCCGTGAAGCACGAGACGATGTCGCTGATCTTGTAGCCCGTACCCATACGCATCGTCGGGCGTCGGGTCGTTCTGGTAGTACGCGGCGTTTTCGGCATCGTTCGTGGTCTTGTAGGTCGACAGCGTGTAGGCGGCCCCCACGGTCCCGCGACGGAGGCGCCCGGTGACCCCGACCAGGAGACCGTGGTAGTTGCTGAAGCCGCTCGACTCGAGCATCTGGATGGAGCCCTTGGTCGGATCCTGACGCGTGAAGGTCGGCAGGACCGGGTTCGTCTGGACGACCCGGACCAACTTGCGTCCTTTGGTGTTCACGTAATCGGCGCTCACCGACAACCCCGGCCGAAGCTCACGCTGGACGCCGATGGTGGCGTTATACGCGCGGGGCAGCGGTTGGTCCGGTTGCGAAGTGTAGAGACTGACCACCGAGCCTGCCGTAATGCCTCGGCTGAACGGATCGGGATAGCCGGGTGACACGATGATGAGGATGCGCTGCGTGCTCAGCCAGTTGGCGAGCAGCGCCAGGTTGAACATCGTGTTGCTGTAGAACGTCCCGAATCCGCCCCGAATGGCGGTCTTGTTCGTGTCGAACGGATCCCAGGCAAACCCGAGCCGCGGCGCGAAGTTCGCCTTGCGGAGATCGAGACCCTGCATGGCCCAGCCGTCGTAGCGGACGCCGAGGTTCAGCGTGAAGTTGTGGGCCACGCGCCAGGCGTCCTGTCCGAACGCCGAGACACCAGTCGCCGTGTAGGCGAAATTCGGATCGCCCTGATTGACGAGAGCCTGGATCGGATAGGTCGCGGGGTTGTTCGCGTCGAACGGGAGGTCGGTCGCAAACACGAAGTAGCCGGGATTGTATTGGTAGACGTATCCGTCGAGGCTCACGTGGCTGGCGTCGACGCCGACCTTCAACCGATGCGGTCCCCATTCGTACGTCAGGTTCTCGACCACCTGGAACCGCTTCTCAGGGAAGCCTTGAGGTGCGTTGGCCACCTTCCCGCTCAGCGACGTGGGCCGCTGAATCGTGTAGGCGGTGGGGTTCTTCGGGTCGATGCGCACGCGCGTTCCCGAAACCTGGACGCGCAGCTCGTTGAGCAGACGGTTCGAGAGGACCGTGGCCAGGCTGCCGACATACGACAGGTCTCTGGTCAGGTGCTCGTAGGCGACCTCAGGTTGACTGATGCCGCCGATCCCGCCGTTGTGGGAGAAGGGCCGGTCGAGACTCACGCGCCCGGTCAGCGAGTTCGCCGAGTTGATCTGGTGGGTCACCTTGCCCAGCAACTGGTTGTTGTCGAACGGCTGCTCGTAGTCGCCCTTCCCGGGCCCCGAGGTGACGCTCGCGATCGTCACACGACGCGTCCCCTCGTACGCGACGAAATAGTGCGTGCGGTCCTTGACCAGCGGTCCACCGAACCAGCCGCCCGCTTGCTTCTGCTCGAAGCTGGCCTTCGAGGTCGCGAAGAAGTTGGTCGCGTCGAGCGCCTCGTCGCGATGGAAGTAGTAGACGCGGCCGTGCGGGTCGTTGGTACCCGATCGCGTAATCGTGTTGAGGATGAGCCCGCTGGCGTTGCCGAACTCGGCGGCATACTGACTGGTCAGCACCTGGAACTCCTGAATCGCGTCCGGCGGGGCGTTGGCGCGGATGGAGTTGGTCGCCATGCCCTCGTTGCTGACGCCATCGACCAGCGTCTCGCCGCTTCCTCGCGGCTGGCCTTGCGCCGTGACCGGCTCCTCGCTGCCGCCCCGCGGGACGACACCGGGCACGAGCAGCGCCAGTTGCGCGAACTGACGGCCCGGCAGCGGGAGTGTGTCGATCTGCTCGCGGCTCACGATCTGATCCAGCGAGCTCTTGGTCGTCTCGACGAGCGGCGCTTCCGCCCGGACGACGACCGTTTCGGCGATGCTGGCGACCTCGAGCGTGAGGTCCAACGTGATCTGCTGCCCCACTTCGAAGCGCAGCCCTTCGCGCTTCATGGTCTTGAAGCCCGTCAGCTCCAGCGTCAGATCGTAGGTGCCCGCGGGCACGTAGGTCAGGACGTAGGTCCCGTCGCGATCCGTCGTCGTGGTCCGGACGAACCCGGTCTGCTGGTTGCGAAGCGTGACGGGCACGCCCGGCAGCGCCGCGCGGCTGGCATCGCTGACGACGCCCTGGAGCGTGGCGGTGGTCGTCTGGGCCGCGGCGATCGTCGGATGGAGGAGCAGGAGCGCGACGAGCAGCGGAGCGGCCGGGGGAGCGGGCGAGCGGCGGCAGGGCATGAGAAACCTCCATTCGGCGCTGAATTGATACAAATGCATCAGCGGACTTGACGCGGCGATTATACTGGCAAGCATGGGCTTGTCAATGAAAGTCAAGCACGCGCCAGTCGGGGATGATACGTTTGAATCACATCCGCCCTCGTCGCACGCCGTCCCGACGAAGCTCCCGTCCGAGCTCCTCCGCGCGCTCAATCCCCGCCGCCGCGAATTGATTCGCCCGGTGCTCGATCGGCCGCGCGACTACGTGCTGCTGAGCGTCCGGAAACTGGCCGAGGCGCTGAACGCGGACGCCATGACCGTCCTGCGCGCGATCCGCGGACTGGGATTCGACGGGTATGCGAGCTTCAGACGGTATCTCCACGAGCTCGCGCTCGTGCAGGCCACGCAGCTCGACTCGATGGACGCGGGGCTCACCCCCGATTCCGACGTCGCCGCCCATCTGCGGCGATCGCTCTCGCGCGACTCGAGCAATCTACTGGCGCTCCAGCACTCGTTCGAGTACGCGCGCCTCGAGGCGCTCGCGGCGCGGCTCTACGACGCCAGGCGGATCGTGCTGCTCGGCGGCGATCTGGCCGCCGGACTGGTGACCTTTCTTCAATACAACCTGGCCGTCATCGACCTGCCCGCAACGGCCTGCACGCGGCCGGGCGAGGTCGTGCACGCGGTGCGCGGCCTGACGTCGGAGGATCTGGTGCTCGCGGTGACGTTCCGCCGCGGGCTCCGGCAGACCGTGGAAGGATTGCGCCGGGCGCGGGCGAAGGGCGCGTATTGCGTGGGCGTGACGGATACGCACCTCTCGCCGCTCGCGCGTTTCGCCCACGAGTACTTCATCACCTCGGTCGAGAGCACGCTCTACGGCGTGTCGTATGTCGCGCCGATGGCGTGGCTCAACACGCTGCTGGTCGCGTGCGCCGCGACGCGCCCCGCCCGCACGGTGCAGTGGCTCAAGGCCGCCGGCGCGGAGCAGCGAACGGGGTTCCGCTGGTATCGCGATGGGGTCCTCCCTTCATCGCGCCAGTCTCGGGTCAAACGCGGATAACAGGTGTACGAGGCCTTTAGCCTCATCACTAGTGGTACGAGGCTTTAGCCTCGAATCCGATCTCGTGGCTGCTCGTCGTCTTGGTGTCCTCGATCGGGCTGCCGTTCTTCGCGCTGTCGACGAGCTCGTCGCTGCTGCAGAAGCTCTTCTCGACGACCGGCCATCGCGCCGCGCGCGATCCGTATTTCCTGTATGCGGGACGATAGGAACTATGAAC
>JACQTH010000601.1 GCA_016210935.1 Acidobacteriota bacterium
CATGAGTTCTTTCATGCGTGGAACGTCGAACGGATCCGGCCCCGATCGCTCGAGCCGTTCAACTTCGAGGATGCGAACGTGTCAGGCGAGCTGTGGCTGGCGGAAGGGTTCACCAGTTACTACGGTCCGCTGGCCCTGCAGCGAGCGGGCCTGACGCCCCTCGAGACGTTTGTCGAAGCTATGGGCCGGACCATCAGCGCCGTGATACTGGGCCCGGGCCGCCGGTTCCGCAGCCCCGTCGAGATGAGCCAGCACGCGCCCTTCGTCGACGCCGCTCGTTCGGTAGACGCGACGAATTTCAGCAGCACGTTCATGTCGTACTACACGTACGGCGCGGCCATTGCGCTCGGCCTCGATCTCACGCTGCGGGATCGGACGAACGGACGCGTCACCCTCGACGACTTCATGCGGGCGATGTGGGAGAAACACGGGAAGCCGGGGGTGCGCGTGCCCGGTTACGTCGAGACGCCGTACACCTTGCAGGACGTTCGTGCGCGGCTGGCGGAGGTCTCCGCTGACGCGGCGTTTGCCAGCGACTTCATGAACCGGTATGTCGAGGGCCGGGAGGTGGTGCCGTATGAAACGCTGCTGGCGCGTGCCGGGATGATCCTGAGGAAACGAAACGCCGGACGTGCGTGGCTTGGCAACGTGGCGTTCAATTACGGGCCGGCGGGCGCGCGCGTCGGGGCCGCTGTTCCGGTTGGCACGCCCGCATACGACACCGGCCTGGATCGCGACGACGTCGTGACGTCACTCGATGGAAGCGCGCTCGATTCCGCGCAGGCGCTGGCCGCCATCCTCGGCCGGCACAAACCCGGGGACAGCGTCTCGATTGTGTACTCGCGTCGAGGAACCTCTCTGACGCGCACGCTGACGTTGGTCGAAGATCCGTCTCTGGAGCTCGTGTTGGCCGAGACCGCGGGTAAGCCGCTCCGCGACGACCAGCGTGCGTTCCGGACCGCATGGATCAGCTCGCGGGCGGCGGGAAAATAACGCCGGGCGCCAGCTTCCATTCGGGATCGAGCGCTCGCTTCACGGCGCGCATCTGCTCGATCCCCTCCCCTCCGTACAACTCGCGCAGCAGCGCCTGCTTGATCGGATTGCGCCCGACGCCGTGTTCGGCCAGCGGGCAGCCTCCGAGACCGATCACCTGACGACCTATCTCCAGAATCGCTGCACGACCCGACTCGACATCCTCGTACGAGCGCGGCAGGACGTTCGGGTGGACATTGCCGTCCGAGATGTGTCCCCAAATCGCGTAATCGAGGCCTCGCGACTCGAACCTCTCGCGGTAGACGGCCATCATGTCCGGAAAATGATGGAACGGCACGATCATGTCCGCGGCCGTTTTCTGGATTCGTGAGTCGCGGGCCGCTTTTGCCGCGCCGATGCGCTGGTTGACCGCAGCCGGAACGGCTTCCCTGAGCGCCGCAAACTGCTCGATCCGGTGCCGCTGGTCGGGGCCGGCGATTTCCGTGGCGTCCAGCACGCCGGCCGCATCGAGCAGGCCGCAGAGCCTCACCATCGGAGCGTCAGGAGGATCCGGATCGCGGAATGCGGCGATTTGATCGAAGAGAGTGTCGGTCGTGACGCCAGGCTGCAGCTCGACCTGCACGAGCAGGAGCGTGTCCGTACCGGCCGGAATCGGAATCGAGTGCTTCCGGTCGGCGCCGTCCTCACGCAGGAGATCGATGCACCGGCGATCGATGTTCTCGATGGCGGCCACGTCAATTCCATTCGGATCCGCGGTGCGCCACGTGTGCTGGGAGGCCAGCCGCAGCTCGCCGGCCACCAGAATCGCGGCGGTTTCGGTGGGGCAGGGGACGAGGAGCCACGCCGCCGGTTTCGATCGCGCAATCCGCAGCTCGACTTCCGTGACGACGCCAAGTGTCCCCTCCGATCCGATGAACAAATCGATCAGGTCCATTTCAGGCGCGGCGTGATAGCCGGCGGATCGTTTCGGGACATCGGGCATTCGATAAGTCGGGATCGGCACTCGGGTCGTGCCGGCCGCCGTCTCGATCTCGAAGTAGCCGTCAGGATCGGCGGCGCATTCGCCGCGCCGAATGTCGAGCGCATCACCCGACGCCAGCACGACGGTCAGCGCGTTGACCCACTCACGCGTGGTGCCGTACTTGAACGTTGCCGCACCCGCGGCATTGGTTGCCACGGTGCCGCCGATGAACGCACCTGTAAAGGTCGTTGCTGGCGGATAGGTGTGCTGGCGTTCCACGAGCGCCGCTTCGAGCGTTGCC
>JACQTH010000056.1 GCA_016210935.1 Acidobacteriota bacterium
CCGGTATCGGGCAGGCTCAGGCTCACGCCGACAATCAGCTGCGCCATCCCCTGAATCGTGCGTCCGGTCGGAATGAGATCGATCGCGTCTCGATCGAGCACCTGCGTGTGAACGGCCGTGGTGACGTCCACGACCGGCGACTCGCCCGTGACGGTCACCGATTCTTCGACGGTTCCCACGCGCAATTCCGCGTTCACCGTCGCAGTGAACTCCGCGGGCAGCACCAGGCCCTCTCGCTTGAAGGTGGTGAAGCCGGGGAGCGTAAAGGTCAGCGAGTAGGTGCCTGGGCGCAGATCGACGATGCGGTACTGCCCCTGGGCGTCGGTGATGGCGGTGCGAATGCGCTCGATCAGGACGTCGCTGGCCGCCTCGACGGCCACGCCGGGCAGGACGCCGCCCGAGCTGTCCTTGACGACGCCGGTGATGGTGCTCTGCGCCTGCACGGCGACCGGAAGCGCCGCCAGCGCCAGAAACGACAGGATTCCCACAACCCTGGCTCTTCGCGTCATGGTCCTCCCCCTCGGTATTGTGCTGTTACGGCGCAGGTTATCGCCGCGCCTGTTACCGCGTCAATAAGTCTCTGCGGCGGGCGGGCATGAAGGAACAGATTCCGGGCAGTTGGTTATAATACGCTCGGTTAATCAGGGAGAGTTGCTTATAATACATTTGGTTAATTAGCTCCGAGGCTGAACCGCAGAAGGAGTTTCGACATGAAGCGGGTGTGCAAAGTCCTTGGAATCGTGGCGCTGGCGGCCGCGTTGTGCGCGCTGGCGCCGAGCGCGCAAGCGGCGGGGCCTGGTGCGACGCCGACCTTCACCAGAGATGTGGCGCCGATTCTCCAGCAGAAGTGCGAGGTCTGTCATCGGGCCGATTCCATCGCGCCGATGTCGCTGCGCACGTTCGAGGAAGCCCGGCCGTGGGCGCGTTCGATCAAGGCGCGTGTCGAGTCGCGCCAGATGCCGCCCTGGCACATCGACAAGTCGGTGGGAATCCAGGAGTTCAAGAACGATCGCTCGTTGACGGACGAGGAAATCCAGACGATCGTCCGTTGGGTCGATGCCGGGGCCCCGAAGGGCGATCCGAAGGACATGCCGCCGCCCCAGGCGTGGCCCAACGAACAGGGCTGGCTGCTCGCCAAGCTCTACGGTCAGACCGAGCCGGACCTGATTATCCGCTCGACGCCGTGGACGCAGAAGGCCGGGGCGAACGACACCTGGTGGAAACCGGTCGCCGAAACCGGGCTCACCGAGCCGCGCTGGGTGCGCGCGATTGAACTCAGGCCCGGCACCGTCAAGGGCCGCAAGATCACCCACCACGCCATCGCACGACTCCAACAGGAGGACCCCGAGTTCCCGCAGAACGCCGACCAGGACGCCGGGTCGCTCACCAACACCGGCACCTTCATGGAGTGGGCCGTCGGCAAGCAGGGCGAGATCATGCGGCCGAAGAGCGGGAAACTGATGCTGCCCGGCTCGAAGATCGTGTGGGACATCCACTACTCGAACGGCGGCGAGGACATCACGGACGTCGTCGAACTGGGGATCTACCTTTATCCCAAGGGCCAGGAGCCGAAGCACCGTCAGGTGCTGCACCTGATGGGCGCCACCAACGCAGGCGGTGTGGACATCCCGCCGAACACCGTGAAAGCGACGCAGGGCTTTTTCGCGCTGCGGGAGAACGGGCGCGTGGAGAGCTTCCAGCCCCACATGCACCTGCGCGGCAAGGCGATGTCGATGGAAGCGGTTCTGCCCAGCGGCCAGACGGTGGTCCTGAGCTACGCCAACAACTTCAACTTCAACTGGCACAACAGCTACGTCTATGCAGACGAAGCAGCGCCGCTGCTGCCCAAGGGAACGCTGCTGAAGATCACGGCGTGGCACGACAACACGGCCGCCAACCGGTCGAATCCCGACCCGAACGTCTGGGTAGGGTACGGCGACCGGACCGTGGACGAGATGGCGCACGCGTGGGTCAACGTCACGTACATGAACGACGAGGACTACAAGGCGGAGCTCGAAGCGCGAAAGGCGCGGCGCGCGCAGCGCACGACAGAGCAGCAACAACAGTAGTTCGCGCCCCCGCGTAGCGGGGCTATTGAATAAAGCTTCGTGATCTAGCGAAGCGACGCTGGTCGGTTTGAGGCGGCGCTTCGCTAGATCGCTGTCGCACGACTTGCCGGGGTGCGCGTTTCCACTACGCCGCGAGTGGAATCGGCACCCCGAAGCTTTTTGCATTCATTCACATCGATTCGGGAGGATCCATGCACGCGTTGAGGTCCGCGGGTTCGGCTCTGGCAGCGGCGAGCCTGCTCGTCGCCAGCTGGGTTGTGATCGGACAGCAGCCACCGACGCCGCTGCCGCCAGGCGTGGAGTTATCGCCGCTAGGGGTAAGCGGCCAGGCCGTATGGCCGGCGTTTGAAGGGTGGGGCCCGCTCAAGGACGGGACCACCGTTCTGCTGATCGGGTACTTCAATCGCAACAAAGAGCAGGAACTCGACATTCCGATCGGCCCGGACAACAACATCGAGCCGGGCGGTCCCGACTACGGCCAGCCGACGCACTTTCATACCGGCCGGCAATGGGGAGTGTTCGCGATTCCGCTGCCAAAGGATTTCGGCGCCAGAAAGCTCACGTGGACGCTCGTGGCCAACGGGCAGAAGGCGGTGGTTTCCTTCTGGACGAATCCGCCCTATTGGATTGACTTCTTCAGGCACGGTGCGAACGGCAACACGCCGCCGCTCGTGAAGTTCTCGCCCGACGGGCCGGAGCTGGCGGGGCCGCCGAAAAACGTCGTGCAGACGCTCTCGGGCGTTGCAGGGCAGCCGGTCACCTTGAAGATGTGGGCGAGCGACAAACCGGCGACCTATGAACCGGAAAGTCCCGGCGGCGCCGGACGCGGGCGAGGCCGGGGCGCAGACACTACAGGGCGAGGGGCGGATTCAGCCGCACGTGGGGGAGCCGCCGCCGGCCGCGGCTCGAATTTCGACGTCTCCGCAGCCGTCGGGCGCAGCAGCGTGGCCGCCACCAGTCCCAGCGCGGGTCGGGGGCGCGGCGGTCCCCCGTCGGACGTCACGATCATCTGGAAAAAGTACCGCGGACCGGGCGAGGTCAGGATCGCGGACGAGGAAATCCGGCTGCTCAACAAGGGCGACGTCACCGCCGTCATGGAGGCGACGACGAGCGCGACCTTCAGCGAGCCCGGCGAGTACTGGCTGCGGGCGCAGGTCAACGACGCGTCGGGCAACGGCGGCGGCGGCGATCAGTGCTGTTGGACGACGGCGCACGTGCGGGTGATCGTGAAGCCGGCCGGGAAGTAGAAGTTCAACTCCAGTACTCCAGCGCGAACAACCGCCCATGTCGTTCTCCCGCATGCTGGTATTCGGCGGTCTCATCGTCCTTGCGCTCCACGCGGTCACTGCCTCCTCGCTGCAGATCCTGGCGCTCGACGACACAGTCGTCGATCCCCTTCAGCCGGCGCCTGACATCAAGGCGACCGTTGTCATCTTTGCCTCCACCGACTGCCCCATCTCGAACCGGTACGCGCCCGAAGTCCGCCGGCTGCACGAGGCGTTCGCGCGGAAGGGCGTTCGCTTCTGGCTCGTCTATCCCAATCCCTCAGAATCGCCGGCTGCCATTCGGACGCATCTGAAGGAGTACGGATATCCGATGCCGGCGTTGCGGGACCCGCATCACACGCTCGTCAGGATGACGGGCGCAACGGTGACGCCCGAAGCGGCGGTGTTCGACGGCGGTGGGCGGATGCGGTATCGGGGCCGGATCGACGATCGCTACGTCGAGCTGGGAATCGATCGGCCGGTTGCGGACGCGAGGGATCTGGAAGCGGCGATTGCGTCGGTACTGGCCGGCCGATCCGTTGATCCGCCTACAACCAAGGCGGTCGGCTGCTACCTCGCGGATTTCCTCCGGCGATGATGCGGTTCGTATCGCCGGGGCTCGTGCTGGCCATTCTCGTTGTGCCCGTCTCTTCGTGGCTTCCGGCCATCTCTTCGTGGCTTCCGCCTTCAGGCGGAAGATCGGCGGCCGCTCCCTTCCGGCTAAAGCCGGAAGCCACGAATGAACCGCTGAGCGCGCCGCGTAGGGGCGGTTCGCGAACCGCCCCTACCTTCACCCGCGATATCGCCCCGATCATCTTCGATCGCTGTACGACGTGTCATCGACCGGGCGGCACCGGACCGTTCAGCCTGCTGACCTATGCCGACGTCAGTCGGCGAGCGACGCTGATTGCCGAC
>JACQTH010000583.1 GCA_016210935.1 Acidobacteriota bacterium
GAGAGGATGACCCGCTCGATCCCGGTCCCACCCAGCCGATCCTCGTGATACATCGCGGTCTGGTGCACGAGATCCGCGAGACTGTCCTCGCTGTCGCCGCTGCGGTTCCGGAAGAAGCGCAGATCGGTCCCCCGCAGGATGGCGACGCTCGCGTACTCGGGCCGGACGTGGACCAGCAGCCAGTCGCCGGCTGGCGCGCCGCTCGAGGCCAGGACCGCATTGATCACGTTGAAGCAGGAAAGATCGACCAGACCCGGGTACGCCCCGGCCGCCGTCGCCAGCCCCTCGTACTCCGAGACGACATCGCGCCGCGCCAGCGCCACGATGTACTCACAACCGCCGTCCGGCAGCCTGACACCGGGCGCGTGCGTCACCTGTGCGTCTTCGATTCTGAACGGTGCGCTCTTGCGGACATGGAATCGAACGAGCTGATCGAGATCGTCCGGCCGCGCCGGCACGGAGTCGAATCGCACGAGCGAAACCTTCGCGACCGGGTCCGGCACCACGAGAGCGACTCGCGGGCGCCGGACGCCGAGCGCGGCGATGACCCGCTGGACCGCGCCGCACGCCGAACCCTTATCGTGGACGTTGCTCGCGTTCAGCGCCGGGGTGATGGCCCCGGCCGGTAGCGTCTCGGTGGCGTGGGCTGTGATCGTCCAGGTCGAGCCGCGCGGCGACGCCGCGACCCCGGAGACGGTCGTCGCGGACACTTCGATCGCGACGGTGGGTGCCGGCGCGGACAGGAACGATCGGCCTGTCATTCGACGAACGTCACTTTGTTGATCTCGCGAAGCGTCGTAACCCCCTGGAAGACGCGCTGGACCGCGCACTCGCGCAGGAACTGCATGCCTTCTTCGCGAGCGGCCTTCTTGATCTCCGACGTGGGCTTCCCATCGAGAATCATCTCACGAATACGGTCGGACAAATCGAGCAGCTCGCAGATCGCCGTCCGCCCTTTGTAGCCGGTTCCGCCGCACTCGATGCATCCCGCCCCTTCATGAAACGGGTGTCCGTCGACCAGCGACGGGTCGAGGCCGGATTCCTCCAGCAGGGTCCGGGTCGGCCGGGCCTCTCTCTTACAGTGCGGGCAGATCACGCGAACCAGGCGCTGGGCCAGGACGCAGTTGAGCGCCGAGACGAACTGATACGGCTCCACGTTCATGTTGAGGAAGCGGCCGAGCACGTCGACGACGTTGTTCGCGTGGACCGTCGTAAAGACGAGATGGCCCGTGAGCGCCGACTGGATGGCGATCTGCGCCGTCTCCGGATCGCGAATCTCCCCCACCATGATCTTGTCGGGGTCATGCCGCAGGATCGACCGCAGTCCGCGGGCGAAGGTGAGCCCCTTCTTCTCGTTGATCGGAATCTGCGTGATGCCCTCGATCTGATACTCGACGGGATCTTCGATGGTGATGATCTTGTCCTCGACCGACTTGATCTCCGAGAGCGCCGCGTACAAGGTCGTCGTCTTGCCGCTCCCCGTCGGGCCGGTGACCAGCACCATCCCATACGGCTCCGCGATGTACTTCCGGAACCGTTTCAGCTCCGCGTCCGGAAACCCGAGGATGTCGAGCCGCAGGTCGCTGAACTGCTCGCTGATCGACTCCTTGTCCAGGATCCGGATGACGGCGTCCTCCCCGTGCACGCTCGGCATGATCGACACGCGGAAGTCGATGGTCTTTCCCGGCACCCGCAGCCTGAACCGGCCGTCCTGGGGCACGCGCTTCTCGGCGATGTCGAGCTCCGCCATGACCTTGATGCGCGAGACGATGGAGCTGTGAAACTGCTTGGCGATCGGCCGCATCGCGGGCTGGAGCACGCCGTCGATCCGGTACTTCACATGAACGGCGTCGTCCTGCGTTTCGATGTGAATGTCGCTGGCGCGGCGCTGGATGGCCGAGAAGATCGTCGAGTCCACGAGGCGGATGATCGGACTGATGTCGCTGGTCAGCCGCTCCACGGTGAGGCTCTCGTCTCCGGCCTCGTCTTCCTTGAGGAGCTGGAGCTGAAACCCTTCCGTGGCCTCCTCGAGCACCCGCTGGGAGCTCTCGCTCTTCTTCAGGATCGCTTCGATCGCCGATCTCGGCCCCACCGTGACTTTGAGCGGCGTCGCCAGCAGCAGCGACAGCTCGTCGATCATCGGCAGATCGGTCGGATCGGACACGACGATGACGAGCGACTTGCCGTCGCGCGCGTAGGGGACGAAGTTGTAGCGCAACATCAAGTCTGCGGGAATGGACCGGAACAACTCGTGATCGATCCGGAACTCCTGCAGATCGACGAACATCAGGCCATAGCGCTCGGCGAGGCGCCGGGCCTGCTCCACTTCGCGCGCGCGGTCCTCCGGCGCCGTCTCGACGCCGGTGGAACCGGCATACAACTCGTCCGGCGTGACGGGATGGTTGTTCACGACGTTCCTACGACCGCTGACAGGTTGAGCAGCGGCAGATAGAGGCTCAGCAGCAGCACCGCGATCACGAGCCCCATGATGGCCAGCAGAATCGGCTCGACCAGCGTGACGAACCGCCCGAGGTCCGTCTCGATCTCCTCGTCGTAGAAGTCGGCCAGGCTGTTCAGCATCTCCTGCAGGGCGCCGGTCGACTCGCCGACCTCGGCCATCTTGACCGCCACCGGGGGGAACACGCCGCGCTCGTCGAGCGCCGCCGCGAACGCGGACCCTTCCCGCACCCGCACCCCCACGGTCTGCAGCTCGCGCGCGATGTGCTGGTTGCCGATGGATCGCGCCGCGACCTCGATGGCATTCACCAGCGGGATGCCCCCGCCCAGCAGCGTTCCCAGGGTCCGGGCCAGCTGCGACGTCGCGAACTTTCGCGCGACGGATCCGGCGAACGGAATCCGCAGGACGACGCGGTCGAATCGCGCCCGCTGGTTGGGCTGGCGCAGCCAGAGCACAAAGGCGGCCACCAGAGCGGCGAGCGCCAGGACGACGAAAAGAAGCTGTTCGCGCACGATCGTCGCGATCGTCACCATCGCGCGCGTCAACGGTGGAAGCTCCGCGCTGAAGCTCTCGTAGAACAGCGCAAACTCGGGCACGACGGTGAACAGAATGATCCCGACCACGATGAGCGCCAGCGCCACCAGGATGATTGGGTAGATCAACGCGGAAACCATCCGCCGCTTCACACCGCTGATCACTTTGGCATAGGCGACGAAGCGCCGGATGGTGCTGTCAAGACTGCCGCTCTTCTCGCCGGCGAGCAGCGACGCCGTGTACACGCCCGGAAACAGATCCTGATAATTCCCAAACGCGTCGGAGAGGGCCGACCCGGCGCGGACGCGGTCGTGCACATCGTCCAGAACCGTCCGGAACAGCGGGTTCGTCACCCGCTGTCGCAGGATGTCAAGGGACTGCACGAGCGGCATGCCGGCTTTCAGTAAGGTCGCGAGCTCCTGATTGAAGACCAGGAATTCACGCGCCGGGACGCGGCGGCGCTGCGGCAGCTCGAGCGACAGGCCCGCAATGGCGCTGCGGGGTTGCAGGCGGAGGACGCAGAGCCCCTTCTGCTCGAATTCATGTCTGAGTCGCGTTTCGCTTTCGGCCATGTACACGCCCTCGACAATTTCACCAGTGGGCGTGCCTAGCCTGCAGCGAAACTCCATGTCAAGAGTTTAGACCACGGGGCCGGGAATGTGGACTGCACGAAACTGCCGGGATCGGCGCGAAGACTGGCTACCGGGGCTCGATGAAGGCGTGGAAGACCCGGACGCCGAGTTCTCGGGGGTCCCGGCTGTTCGAGCCTGGGGTCGACGCCGGCACGATCGTTTTGTCGACCAGAAGCCGCAGTTCCACCATATCGGTCGTCCCGAACTGCGCGGCTGAAACAGGCGTTTTCTGAAGAATCTGCTCCCGCCCGACGGGGAAGGTGTCGAGCGTCTGGTTCCCAAGGACGAGCGTGACGGTCTGCGGGTCGGGCAACCCGCCGGGCTGCCCGTCGAGGCTCAGATAGAGAAGGCAGTCGCGCTTGGGATTCCTGAGCGCCAGGACCGCCTCTTTGCGCGTCCACTGCCACTCGACGGCCGGGTTGTCTTCGGCCACTTCCGCCGGATGCCACCCGTCCTTGAAGATGACGAACACGTTCTCCGTCTGAGGCAGCAGCTGGATGTCCGCCACCTTATATGATCGCTGGCCGCGGTCCTCACCCGACAGCCGAAGCCTCCGTTCGGACTTCATCGAATACAGTCCTGCCACCACCGTCGCCTTGCCGATATAGGGGTAGACCGGAATAAACATGGTCCGCGTGTACTCAATCGTCTCGCCCGGCGTCCACCGCGTCGTCGGCCGCGGCGGCACATGGTCATCCGTCCACATCAGCTCTTCGTCGGCGTCCAGGAAGTGGACCATCACGTGGTAATCCTCATCGAACCGCGCATTTGGCGCCACGACCCACCTGTACGCGACCTCAACGGGACTTCCAAGCGGCGGACGTGTCGTGTTGAACTTCGCGGAGACCGAGGCCACCGGCGCCGTGTCGTCACGGCTCTCGCCGCAACCGACTGCAAGCGCAAGAATGATGGAGAGGAAGATCCTTCGGGGTACCACGGAAGAGTCAGAATAGCGTAGTTGCTGCGGCTCCCGCAATGATGCTAGAGTGCGCGCGACTGTTGGGCCTCAACATCTTACGCTGATCTTCCGGCTAAAGCCGGAAGCCACGAGTCATGGCTGCAGAAGCGCTCGGGATGATCGAAACGAAGGGTCTCATCGGCTCGGTCGAGGCGGCCGACGCGATGGCGAAGACCGCCAACGTCGTGCTCGTGGGCAAGGAGTACATCGGCGCCGGTTACGTCACGGTCATGGTCCGTGGTGACGTGGGCGCCGTGAAGGCGGCGACGGACGCCGGCGCCGCGGCGGCCCGGCGCGTGGGCGAGCTGGTGTCGGTTCACGTCATCCCTCGCCCCCACAGCGAAGTCGAACGGATTCTCCCGCAGCAGAAAACGTAAAATTCCCGGCCTGCTGACATGGCCGCCGAGCAGCCGAAAGTAGAACTCGACCGCGACCTCGCCTCCATTACCGAAGCCCGCCAGCTCGCGCGACGCGCGAAGCAGGCACAAGCCATCCTCGCGGAATGCTCGCAGGAACAGATCGATGCGTTCACCGACGCACTGGCCGCCGCGGCGGCTGCGCATGCCGAGCCGGTCGCCCGCCTGGCCGTCGAGGAAACGGGCTACGGCGTGGTGGCCGACAAGATCCAGAAGAACCTGTTCTCGGCGCAGCGGGTCTACCAGTTCATCAAGCCGATGCGGACCGTCGGGATCGTCAACCGCATCGAGAGCACGAAGGTTATCGAGATTGCTGAGCCGTTCGGCGTGGTGGCGGCCGTCGTTCCATCCACCAACCCCACCTCGACGGCCATCTACAAGATTCTGATTTCCATCAAAGCCCGGTGCGCCATCGTCCTGAGTCCCCATCCAGCTGCGGTCAAGTGCATCACGCGCACGGCGGAGGTGATGGCAGATGCGGGGCACAAGGCCGGTCTTCCTGACGGCGCGATCAGTTGGATGACGACGGTCACGCTTGAAGGGACCCAGGAACTGATGAAGCACCGCGACATCGCTGTCATCCTCGCGACCGGAGGGATGGGACTCGTCCGCGCGGCTTATAGCGCTGGCAAGCCCGCGTACGGCGTCGGGCCCGGCAACGCCCCCGCGTACGTCGAACGGACGGCGGATCTCAAGAAGGCCGTTCACGATGTGGTGACGGGGAAAACCTTCGACAACGGTGTGCTCTGCTCGGCGGAAAACGCGGTCGTTGTCGACGAAGCGATCGCCGAGGATGTGCGGAGAGCCTTTATCGCGGATGGCGGCCACTTTCTCTCGCCCGACGAGATTGAGAAGGTGGGAAAGGCCCTCGTGACGCCGCAGCGCCTCCCCAACCCCGCTCTGGTTGGAAAAGCCGCTACATTCATCGCGTCCAAGGCCGGCATCACGGTTCCGGCCGAGACGCGGGTTCTCTTGGCGCCGCTGGCCGGCGTCGGCCGGGACTACCCACTGTCCATCGAAAAGCTCTGTCCCGTGCTTGCGTTCTACGTTGTCAAGGATTGGCGGGAAGGCTGCGAACGGTGCAAGCAGATCCTGCGCTACGGCGGGATGGGGCACACCATGTCGATTCATTCCCGCGACGACCGCATCATCCTGGAGTTCGGCCTGAAAAAGCCCGCCTTCCGGATCTGCGTCAACACCCCAACGACCCACGGGTCGATCGGGCTGACAACCGGGCTCGAGCCCGCGATGACCCTCGGGTGCGGGGGGTACGGAGGGAACATCACCTCCGACAACATCTCGCCGCGGCATCTGCTCAACATCAAACGCCTGGCCTATGAGGTGAGACCGGCCGTCAGGCGCGGCGAGCAGCCGCGTGCGGAGGTCGACTGGCGCTCGGGGGGCCCTGAGCCAGGTCGAGGGGCGACGGAAGCGCCAATGTCCGCGTCCCAACTCAGTGATTTGCCGCGGCCGCCCGACCGGCCGGTCGACCGCGGGATCTCCGCCGAGGCGTTATCGAAGCGGATAGACGAGTTTCTGGCCGTTCGGGGGTTTTCGTCAGGCTCCCCTCGGAAAGCGGCCATTACGGCGGCGGCCATGCCGGCGGCCCCTTCCAAGCCCGTCGATTTCGTCTGCGAGGAGGACGTCCGGGAGGCCATCAAAACGGGCCGGCGCATCGTTATTGATGACCGGACGATTCTCACGCCTGCTGCCCGCGATCTGGGGGAATCCAAGGGCGTCTTCAGCTTCGCGGATTGGCGCGCGTAGACCCTGGCACACCCGCCATTGCACCGCTTGAGCGCTTATTGTTGAGCCTGCTGAACTTATCCGTTGACCGCCCGAGCTCTCCGATGTTAAGGTTGAGCGGTTCCGGTCTGGCCGGGCTCGTCCGGCCCGCCTGAAGGCGGGCACTACGAGACTCATGAGCCCAATCAGCTGTAGTGCCCGGCTTCAGCGGGCCTGCCAGCGACCCGGCCGGAGCGCTTGGTCCTGCCGCCAGTTAGTTTCGGAAGTCCCTCCGCCTGAGGGGCGATTGAAGTCCGCATCCGGTCGGGTCCGGATGCTTTGCGGAGCGCCCTGATGATGGTTCGACGTTCCTGGCTGCCTCTGGCGGCCGCGTTCAGCTTCTTCGTCGCCGCGTGCGGCGCCCCCCTCACTTCAAGGCCTCCGGCCGTCCACCCGACGCCGGTGGCGCCGCCGCCAGTCGTTGAGCATCCCGTTCAGCCGCCGCCACCACCCCCGGACGCAACGGACATCCTGATCGCTGAATCCCAAAAGCATTTTGAGGCGGGTGAGCGGGAGCTGAAGCTGGGTCATCTCGAGCGCGCTCGCGCGGAATTCGATCGCGCCATAGAAATGCTTCTCGAATCGCCTCGCGGGGCCCGGTCCGAGCCCCGCCTGCGTGAGCACTTCGACCGCCTCGTCGACCGAATCAGCGCGTTCGAGCTGATGGCGCTTGCAAAGGGAGATGGGTTTACGGAAAAGCCCTCGGAGCCAGCCTCAATCGACGAGCTGCTGGCGATGGCGACCTTCGTTCAGGAAGCCGCCCCCGCCGGGCTGAAGCAGGCCGTCCAGTCGGACCTGCAGAGCACGGTCCATGACATCCCGATTCCGCTGAACCGCCGGGTCCTCGCGTACATCGATCTGTTCAAAGGCCGGCTGAAGGAGTTCCTCCAGGAAGGGTTGGAGCGCGGCAGTCAGTATCTGCCGATGATCCAGAACGTCTTCCGGGCCGAGGGGCTCCCGCTGGACCTCGCGTATGTGCCGCTCATTGAGAGCGCGTTCAAGCCGAATGCGTTGTCGAGGGCCAAGGCGCGGGGCGTCTGGCAGTTCATGCGCGGCACCGCCCTCGAGCATGGGCTCAAGGCGGATTGGTACGTCGATGAGCGCTCGGATCCCGAAAAGGCGACGCGCGCGGCCGCCAGCTATCTGAAGACCCTCCACAAGATTTTCAAGGGCGATTGGCACCTCGCGCTGGCGTCCTACAATGGAGGTCCGGGCCGCGTCGAGCGCGCGATGAAGCGCGCGCGGCGGACCGATTTCTGGGAACTGGCGCGGAAGGTGGGCTTCCTGCCGAAGGAAACACGCGAATACGTGCCGATGATCCTGGCGGCGATCGTGGTGGCGCGCAATCCGATCCAGTACGGACTGACGTTCAACACATTGCCGCCGCTCGAATACGACCGTGTCCGGGTGGCGAGCGCGATCGATCTGCGGCGGATCGCCGAGTGGATCCAGGTGCCCGTCGATGCGCTTCAGGCCCTCAACCCTGAGCTCAGGCGCTTGACCACACCGCTGACAACGCCACAACGAAATCCTGAGGGCTGGGAGCTCAAAGTCCCGGAAGGATCGGGGAGTGTTGTGGAAGCGAAGCTCGGTGAGCTTCCGACTCCCCTCCCAAACAATCTCCAGTGGCACACGGTCCGAAGGGGTGAATCCCTTGCGACCATTGCCAACAAGCGGGGAGTCAAGCGGGCCGATCTGGCGGAAGCGAACTACTTGCCGCCGAGGTCACGTGTCTCGCCGGGACAGAAGCTCGTGATTCCCCGCGAGCCTGGCGTCCTGCTGGCCGCGCAGGTGGATCGTCCCGCGCCGGTCGCCGAGTCGCGAGATGTCGCCCCCGCCGAGATTCTCCTCGCCCAGACACCCGGCGCCGAGCAGTCCGGCCGCGTGAAGCTTCAATATCGAGTCAAACGCGGTGACACGCTATCGTCGATTGCGAAGCTGTATCGGACGACGGTGGCGTCGTTGAGGTCGTGGAACAAGCTCCGGAGCAGCCGCATCATCGCGGGTGATGTCCTGACGATCTTTGCGTCGGGCCCTGTCGCCCGCGCGGCCGCCAGCAGTTTCTAGCGAAGCGCCGCCTCAAACCGACCAGCTCCGCTTCGCTAGTAGCACTTTTTGCAACCCTCGCCGTCCCGGATCGTTGCAATTTTTGCAATCTCGGGGCGGCGTGTACCCCACGACCCTATACCGTTCAGCAACTTAGCGTCTCCCCACGCTGGTCCGCCCCTTTGCAACAGCGAGGAAGGTGCTCGCCACGCTTTGCAGCGCGACGGTTGTCGGCGTCGAAGCGCTTTTCGTTCAAGTTGAAGTCGACGTTTCCTTCGGACTGCCGGCCTTTGCCGTGGTCGGCCTGCCCGACGCCAGCGTCCGCGAGAGTCGGGATCGCGTCAGGTCCGCGATTCGAAACTCCGGGTTCGACTTCCCCCAGCACAAAGTCACCATCAACCTCGCGCCGGCCGACGTGCGCAAGGCGGGCTCCTCCTTCGACCTGCCGATCGCGGTCGGGATTCTGGCCGCCTCCGGTCTCCTCCGGCAACGACATGTGAGCGACCTCGTGCTGGTGGGCGAGCTGTCGCTCGACGGGTCGATTCTCCCCAGTCGCGGCATCCTGCCGATCGCGATTGCCACACGGCGCGAACATCGGGGGGGATTGCTCCTCCCCGCCGCGAATGTTGCCGAAGCGAAGGTGGTCGGGGACCTCGCGGTCACTCCGGTGCGATCGCTCGCGGAAGCGGTCAACGCGGTCAACGATCCCGCGTCCGTGCCCATAGAAGTCAACATCGTCCCGTCGGTACGACAGGCATCCACCGATGGTCTCGATCTTGCCGACGTTCGTGGCCAGTTGCTCGCGCGACGGGCGCTCGAGGTTGCGGCGGCGGGCGGCCACAATCTTCTCCTGGTCGGCCCACCGGGATCGGGCAAGACCATGATGGCGCGCCGCCTGCCGGGCGTCCTGCCGCCGCTGTCCTTCGATGAAGCGCTGGAGGTGACGGCGGTCCATTCAGTTTCCGGCATCCTTCAGCCCGGCGCAGGCCTCGTGGCGGATCGCCCGTTCCGCGCCCCGCATCACACGATTTCGGAAGCCGCGCTCGTGGGCGGCGGCTCGAACCCGCGGCCGGGTGAAATCAGCCTCGCCCATCAAGGCGTGTTGTTCCTGGACGAATTCGCGGAGTTCAGCCGCCGCGCCTTGGAGGTGCTGCGCCAGCCGCTCGAAGAAGGCAACGTGACGGTCAGCCGGGCGCTTCGATCAGTCGTCTTTCCCGCCCGCTTCATGCTCGTTGCGGCGATGAACCCCTGCCCTTGTGGGCTTCTGGGCGACGAGGTTCGGGTGTGCCGGTGCACGGCCGATCAGATCCGCCGGTATCAAGGCCGCATCTCTGGTCCGCTGCGGGATCGAATCGATCTGGTCATCCGCGTGCCGCCGGCGCCTGTGACGACGGATGCGCTCGCCGCATCCGGCGAAGCGTCCAGCGCGGTCCGCACGCGCGTGCTCGGGGCGCGCGAGCGACAAGCGGCCCGAGCCGATGCCGCCGGGATTCGGGTCAACGCGGGTCTGCAGGGGCGAGCCGTCTGGCGCCACTGCGCTCCGGATCGACACGGCCGGCGCCTGCTGGATGAAGCCGTCAGGCGGATGGGGCTCAGCGCCCGTGCGCTTGATCGCGTGTTGAAGGTGGCGCGCACGATCGCGGATCTCGAGGGCTCGGACGCCGTGTCAGGCCCGCATGTCGCGGAGGCGCTGCAGTATCGAACGGACCTGTGACCAACGAAGAACAGCTTTTCCTGAAGGTCGATCCCGTCGCAAAGCGACTCGTGCCAGAGGTCATCATCGGTCGGCCCGTCTGAACGGCCTCCTCGCTCGCGCCTACCCAGTCAGTTGCCCTAATCTGGCCCAGGTTGGGCTTCCGCACATGAGCCCTTTGTGCTAAGGTGTGATCCCTCGTCTCGACGGTTCCTCGTCTAGCCGTGTAGCGGGGCTATTGAATAAAGCTTCGTGATCTAGGGAAGCGGAGCTGGTCGGTTTGAGGCGCCGCTTCGCTAGAGCCCGGATCCTGCTTCGACGTCCAAAGGACAGGCGAGTCCGTCCGCTCGTGCTAGCTGACTGATGGCTGAACGATCGCCCGAACCGCTTCTCTCGCGGCGCTACACCTTCATCTGGGTGAGCCATCGTACCGGCAAGGGGCGGCAGGTTTCCGTCACAGCCCGCACGCTGCTCTACAGCCTTTTCGCTCTCATTTTTGCGATCCCGGTGCTGATGACGTTCGCCGTCCGGTCGGCTGCGCGACACGAAATCGCCGAGCTCCGGCGCACGACCCAGGCACTGGAAGTCGAGAACGCGAGCCACCGCGCCGCCACGGCGGAGCTGACGACCCAGATCGAATCGCTTCAGACGCTGACGAGCGATCTCGGCACGCGTGTCGAGACGACGGCCGACATCACCGCGCTGGACCGTCTCGAGAATCTCAGCCGGGTGCAGGCGGCGGGCGGCCCGGGGCTCCTCCGCGCCAGCGCGTCGAGCCGACTGTCCTCGGCGCTGCGATCCCCCGAAGACACCTTCGGGGTGATTCGCGATCTGCTTGGGGTGCTCGAAGCGCGACTGCGTCATTTCCAGGGCGACGTCGAGCGCCGGGAAGCGATGCTGGCCTCGACGCCTTCGATCTGGCCGGCGTACGGCTGGCTGTCCGGCGGGTTCGGCCGCCGGCGCGATCCGTTCACCGGTGGTGTCGATTTCCATCAGGGACTCGACATCTCAACCGACAAAGGCAAGCCGGTGTATGCCACGGCCGACGGCCTCGTGGAGACGGCGGCGTACAGCGGCGCGTACGGCAATCTCGTCGCCGTCAATCACGGTTTTGGCGTCGTCACGCGCTACGGTCACTTGTCGAGATTTGCGGTTCGGTCCGGCCAGCCCGTGCGTCGCGGCAGCGTGGTCGGCTATGTCGGGTCGACCGGCCGCGCCACCGGTACACATCTGCATTACGAAGTGCTTCTCAACGGACGCTTCCTCAATCCACTCCAGCTTCTGACCGAACCGCGCCGCTAGCCGTGCCTGCACGGCTCCAACGCGTACAAAGCCGTCACATCCTCCGTGCAAGCCCGGCTTAAGCGCGGCCGCGCAAACTCGTAACGAAGCTTCGGGTGTGTGTTCCTGGTGGGTTCGAGGCGAAGCTTCGTTACAAGGCGGCATGGTAGAATCGTTCGATAACCTCGTCCTCAAAAGCCACGAGGGACGAGGGGTTCTCTCCGAACTGATGCTCGGTCCCCTCCTCGCGAAAGTCTTCGGCACTCAAAACGAGCGCGAGCTGAAGCGTCTGCTGCCCATCGTCGCACGGGTCAACGACCTCGAGCCGACGATTCGCGCGCTGACGGACGATCAGCTTCGTGCCCGGACGGCCGAATTCCGCGAACGGGTCGCCCGGGGCGAGACGCTCGACGAGTTGATGGCCGAGGCGTTCGCGGTCGTCCGTGAGGCCGGCCGCCGGACCGTCAACATGCGGCATTTCGACGTGCAGCTGATCGGCGGCGCCGTGCTCCATCAGGGGACGATCGCGGAGATGAAGACGGGCGAAGGCAAGACGCTCGTCGCGACGCTCCCCGTCTATCTCAACGCCCTGGAGGGCAAGGGCGTCCACGTCGTCACGGTGAACGACTACCTGGCGCGCCGGGACTCCGAGTGGATGGGACGGATCTACCGGTTCCTCGGCATGAGCGTCGGCGTCATTCAGCACGACCTCAACGACGCCGAGCGCCAGAAGGCGTACGGTTCGGACATCACGTACGGAACGAACAACGAATTCGGGTTCGACTACCTGCGCGACAACATGAAATTCGATCTGTCGCAGTTCGTTCAACGCGGCCATCATTTCGCCGTCGTGGACGAAGTCGACAGCATCCTGATCGACGAAGCGCGGACGCCGCTCATCATCTCGGGTCCTTCGGAGGAATCCACAGAGCTGTACTACCAGGTCGATCAGATCCTCCCGCGGCTCAAACCGGGCGCAGTCACGAGGGGCGACACGAAGGCGGAGGACCGCGAGGCGCTCGAGGCTACCGGCGACTATCTGGTCGACGAAAAGCACAAGACGGTCTCACTGACCGAGAGCGGCATGGCGAAGTCCGAGAAGATGCTCGCGAACCGGCTGCAGGCGGGCGGTCTGTACGATCCCGCCAATATGCCGGTGTTGCACCACATCAATCAGGCGCTGAGAGCGCACGCGCTCTTCAAGCGCGACGTCGACTACGTCGTCAACGACGGCCAGGTCGTGATCGTCGACGAGTTCACGGGACGGCTGATGCCGGGCCGGCGGTGGAGCGACGGGCTGCACCAGGCCGTCGAAGCCAAGGAGAAGGTGAAGATCGAGCGCGAGAATCAGACGCTCGCCACCATCACCTTCCAGAACTATTTCCGGAAGTACAAGAAGCTGGCCGGCATGACCGGAACGGCGGAAACGGAAGCCGCCGAGTTCGCGAAGATCTACAACCTTGATGTCATCGTCGTGCCCACTAATCGGACGCTCCGCCGGCACGAGGAGGCCGATTCGATCTACCGCACCGCGCCCGAAAAGTACGAAGCCATCGTCACCGACGTCACGGAGAAGCAGCAATCGGGGCGCCCGGTCCTCGTCGGAACGATCTCGATCGAAAAATCCGAGCACCTGTCCGGAATGCTCAAGCGTCGCGGCATCAAGCATGTCGTGCTGAACGCGAAATACCACGCGCAGGAGGCGGAGATCGTCGCGCAGGCCGGGCGGAAGGGCGCCGTCACCATTGCGACGAACATGGCGGGCCGCGGGACCGACATTCTGCTGGGCGGCCACCCGGAGCACATGGCCCGGCAACAGGCGCTCGCCGAGGAGGTCGCCGAGCGGCTGACCAAAGGCGAGGAGCGGTTCGTCGACGATGAAGAGTACGTGTACTTCTTTCACGTCGAGGGGTTCTACCGCGTGCCCCGCGCTCACTGGCATCGCATCTACGATCACTTCAAGCGGCAGACCGATGGCGAGCACGAGGAGGTGGTCGACGTCGGCGGCCTGCACATCATCGGGACCGAGCGTCACGAAGCGCGCCGTATCGACAATCAGCTGCGCGGCCGGGCGGGGCGTCAGGGCGATCCGGGTTCGTCGCGCTTCTACCTGTCGCTCGAAGACGATCTGATGCGGATCTTCGGGTCTGACCGGATCTCCGGCCTGATGCAGCGGCTGGGCATGGAAGAAGGCGTGCCGATCGAGCATCGGATGGTCACGAAGGCCATCGAGCGGGCGCAGCGCCAGGTGGAGGCCCAGAACTTCAGCGTCCGCAAGCACCTGCTCGAATACGACGATGTGATGAACAAGCAGCGGGAGAACATCTACTCGCTGCGGCGCGAGCTGCTGGAGGGGACGATCCGTCTTGGCGACGACGAGGTCGTCGACTCGCACGGATACCTGATGCAGGTCGCGGAAGACCTGCTCGACGGCAGCATCGAGACGTTCCTGGGCAACGACCGTGAGCAGTGGGACATGGAGGCGCTCAAGCGTGAGCTCTCGCGTCTGTTCGCTCTGGAGCCCGTGGATGCCGCCACCGTCGATTTCGCGTCGAACGACGCCGGCACGATACGTGACGGCAGCTGGTCGCGGATCCGGCAGAAGTACGAGGCCAAGGAGAAGCTCGTCGGATCGGAGCTGATGCGCCGGATCGAACGGGACATCATGCTGCAGGTGGTCGACGCGCAGTGGAAGGACCATTTGTACAGCCTCGATCACCTGAAGGAAGGCATCGGGCTTCGCGGCTACGGCCAGCGCGATCCGCTGGTGGAGTACAAGCGGGAGAGCTTCGGGTTGTTCCAGGCGATGAAGGATCGGATCGACGAGGAGATGATCCGGTACCTGTGGTGGCTGCGGCCGGTGTTCGGTGAAGGACCCGAGCCGGTCGCCCCGCGGCGTCCGGCGCCGCGGCGGCCGCCGCTCATCCTGAATGATCGCGCGGCCGCATCGCCGCTGGCCTCGCCGTCGGCGCAGCCCGCCTTCGGCAACGTGTCGCCGTTCGATCGGCGACCGGCACGGGCCGGCGGCGACGACGTCATCCGAACGGTGCGCCGCGAGGAGCCCAAGATCGGCCGGAACGAGCCGTGCCCGTGCGGCAGCGGAAAGAAGTACAAGAAATGTCACGGAGCCGCGGCTTGACGGCGCGGGGTCGGGAGGTTTGCCCTTAACAGGCCGACTGCGGTCGGCCTTTGTTGTATGTGGGGGAGCTATGGAAACGACAACGGAACGGATGACCGGCGGCCGCGTCGGCGCCGATCTCGACATGGCGCTGACGTTCGATGACGTCCTGCTCGTGCCCCAGCGATCGCCGGTCCTGCCGACGCAGGTCGACGTGTCGACGCCGTTGACGCGCCGGATTCGGCTGACCGTCCCGCTCATGAGCGCCGCCATGGACACCGTCACCGAGTCGCGGCTGGCGATTGCGATGGCGCAGCACGGCGGCCTCGGGGTCATCCACAAGAACCTCAGCGCCGAGGAACAGGCGTCCGAAGTCGATCGGGTGAAACGATCGGAGAGCGGGATGATCGTCAACCCGATCACGTTGTCGCCTCAGCACCGGATCCATCAGGCGCTCGAGCTGATGAAGAAATACCGGATCTCGGGCGTGCCGGTCACCGAGGACGGCCGCAAGGAAGGCAAGCTGGTGGGCATCCTGACGAACCGCGATCTCCGATTCGAGACCAACGTCAATCGGCCCGTCTCGGAGATCATGACCCGCGAAAACCTCATCACGGTGCCCGTCGGCACGACGCTCGAGCAGGCGCGCGAGATTCTTCATCAGCACAAGGTCGAGAAGCTGCTGGTCGTCGACCGCGAGTACATGCTGAAGGGTCTCATCACCGTCAAGGACATCCAGAAGATGATCAAGTACCCCAGCGCGTGCAAGGATTCGCTGGGGCGGCTGCGGGTCGGCGCCGCCATCGGCGTGGGGAAGGACGCCCTCGATCGCGCCGAGATGCTGGCCGCGGCGCACGCCGACGTGCTGGTCGTCGACACGGCGCACGGGCACTCCGAGCGGGTGCTCGAGATGGTGCGCGACATCCGGCGCCGGTTTCCGAACGTGGATCTCATCGCCGGGAATGTCGCGACGGCGGCGGCCACGGAAGATCTCGCGCGGCTCGGCGTCGATGCGGTGAAGGTCGGCATCGGAGCGGGATCGATCTGCACGACCCGCGTGATTGCGGGCGTCGGCGTGCCGATGATCACCGCGATCTCGGAGTGCGCGCGCGCCGCCGCGCGCTACGATCTGCCGGTGATTGCGGACGGCGGGATTCGCTATTCCGGCGACATCACGAAGGCGCTGGCCGTCGGGGCCAGCTCGGTCATGATCGGGAGCCTGTTCGCCGGCACCGACGAAAGCCCGGGCGAGCTGATCCTGTATCAGGGACGCAGCTTCAAGGAGTATCGCGGGATGGGATCGATCGGCGCCATGCGGCGCGGCAGCCGGGACCGGTATTTCCAGGACGAATTCGAGCTGGAGACGCCGGGCGGCGGCGACAAGCTGGTGCCGGAAGGGATCGAGGGTCGCGTCCCGCACAAAGGAGGCCTGGCGGGCATGATGCATCAGCTCGTGGGGGGCCTTCGCGCCGGCATGGGGTACTGCGGCGCGCGCACCATCCGCGAGCTGCAGGAGTCAGCGACGCTGATTCGGGTCACGCAGGCGGGCGTGCGCGAAAGCCATGTGCACGATGTCGTGATCATGAAAGAGGCGCCGAATTATCGGGTGGAATAGAAGATGGCTTCCGCCTTCAGGCGGAAGATCCGGGTTGAATCGTGATGCGCCGTGTATCGCCGCCGAGATCCTCGATCTTCACCATGACGGCCTTCCCCGGCGGACGCAGGAGCTTCTCCGCCCATTCGATCGCCACGATGGAGTGCGGACCTGCCAGCTCCTGGAGCCCCAGATCCTCCGCTTCGTCGGAGGTGATCCTGTACAAATCCGCATGGTGAAGTGTCGTCCGGCCGCGGTACTCCTGAATGAGCGTAAAGGTCGGGCTCGACACTTGATCGGAATCGAGGCCCAGACCTTCGGCCAGTCCGCGAACGAACGCGGTCTTCCCTGCCCCAAGCTCTCCCAGCAACAGCACCGTTGTCCCGGGTTCCAGCGCTGACGCCAGCTGGCGGGCGACGGCGGCCGTCTGCGCTTCCGAGCGTGTGACGATGTCGTTCCACACCGCGCGCGCTTCAGCCTTCGACACGCTTGCGTGCGGTGACTTCGAGGAGCGCGTCGCCCAGGTAGTCGAGCAGATCCCCGGCGGTCATCGCCACTTCTCCCAGATCCGCGTCCGCCAAGTCGCCGGCGGCGCCATGGAGAAACACGGCGATCTTGCAGGCGGCCTCCGCGTCCAGCAGCTGCCCGAACCACGCGGCGATCATGCCGGTCAGCACATCGCCCGTGCCGCCGGTCGCCATCCCGGGGTTGCCGGTTGGATTGATGAACACCTCGCCTTTGGGCGTAGCGATAATGGTGCGATGTCCCTTCAGGATCACGTACAGGCGATGATGCGAGGCGAAATCGCGGGCGATCTGAACGCGATTCCCCTGCACTTCTTCGGTCGTGATCCCGAGCAGACGCGCCATCTCGCCGGGATGCGGCGTCAGGATGACCGCCATTCCCTCCCGGGCCGACAGGGGATCCGGCTCGCCGGCAAACGCGTTCACGGCGTCCGCGTCCAGGACGATTGGCGATCCTGTCTGCGCCAGCAGCTCGCGAACGAACGCGCGCGTTTCGGGATCCGACCCGAGGCCCGGCCCGATCGCCACCACGTCCTGCGGAAGCTCCAGCACGCGCTGGAGGGCCGGCGCCGCAATGCCACCAGTCTCGGTTTCTTCCAGCCCCTCTGTCATGTATTCGGCCGCCAGGGTCGCGATGGTCGACTGGCAGCTTCGCGGCGCGGCGACTGTCACGAGCCCTGCTCCGGACCTGAGCGCGCCCATTGCGGCCAGATGCGCCGCGCCGGTCTTTCCGCGACTGCCCGCGACCACCAGGACATGGCCGAAATCGCCCTTATGGGCGTCGGCCGCCCGGGGCGTGATGAGCCTGCGGATGTCCTCGCGCGTCAGCAGCTCGATTCGATCGCCTTCGACGTTGTTCAAGACTTCGTTCGGGATGCCAATATCCGCAATCACCAGACGCCCGGCGTACGCCTGGCCCGGGGGCAGGACCAGAGGAAGCTTGGCGGCGCCGAGCGTGACGGTCATGGTGGCCTCGATGCAGTCCCCGATCAGCTCGTTCGTATCCGCCGACAATCCGCTCGGCAGATCGATCGAGACGATCGGGATGCCCAGCGAATTGAGGTCCGCCACGACGGTGCCCAGCAGGCCCTGAAGCGGCGTCTTGAGGCCGGTCCCAAAGAGCGCGTCGACGATCACGTGACAGCCGCCGATCTCCGATGAGTGAAGCTCCCACTCCTGCTCGTTGGTGATCTCGACGACCGACAGAGAGAGCCGTCCGAGCACTTCGAGGTTCGTGCGGGCGGCGCCCTTGACCCCGGCGATCTCCCCGATGACGAAGACCCCGACTTCGACGCCGCGCTGGTGCAGCGTGCGGGCGACCACGCAGCCGTCGCCGCCGTTGTTGCCGCGGCCGCAGATGATGGCGACCCGGTGATCGGCGAGGTTCTCGAAGCGGGCCTCCATCGCCGCGACCACCTGGCGTCCGGCGTTTTCCATCAGCACGAGGGCCGGGATGCCGATCTCGTCGATCGTCCGCCGATCGGCCTCGCGCATCTGGCTCGCGTTCAGGACTCGCATGGCGTTCGCTCAAACCAAGCTGAAGCTTGGGTCCCACGACTTAAGGGTATTGCGTCGGCGGGCAGGCGCAGAAGAGATTGCGATCACCGTACGGATTGTCGATCCGCCCGACACTCGGCCAGAACTTCTTCGCCTTGACGAACGGCAGCGGATAGACCGCGCGCTCGCGCGAGTACGGGTGCGTCCAGACATCGGCCGTCGCTTCCTCGGCCGTGTGGGGCGCGTTCCGAAGCACGTTGTCTCGCGGGTGGGCCTTGCCGTCGATGACGTCCTGAATCTCCTGGCGAATGGAAATCATCGCGTCGCAGAATCGATCGAGCTCGTCTTGCGATTCGCTCTCGGTCGGCTCGACCATGAGCGTGCCAGCAACCGGAAACGAGACAGTCGGCGCATGGAACCCGTAGTCCATGAGCCGCTTTGCGACGTCCTGCTCGTCGATCCCGGCCGCCTCCTTGAAGCCACGCAGGTCGAAGATCAGCTCGTGCGCGACGCGACCGCCCGCGCCGGCAAACAAGACCGGATAGTGCCGTTCGAGCCGGGCCTTCATGTAATTCGCGTTGAGAATCGCGTAGCGCGTGGCGTCCGTACAGCCCGAGCCGCCGAGCAGACGGATGTACGCGTACGAGATCACGAGGATGCTCGCGCTTCCCCACGGTGCCGCGGCTACAGGCGGAATCGCCCGGTCACCCGGGCCGGCCAGCGGATGGCCGGGCAGATACGGCGCGAGATGGCGCGCCACGGCAATGGGGCCCATGCCGGGACCGCCGCCGCCGTGTGGAATGCTGAACGTCTTGTGCAGGTTGAGGTGACAGACGTCGGCGCCGATGGCGGCGGGGCTGGTCAACCCGACCTGCGCGTTCAGATTGGCGCCATCCATGTACACCTGACCGCCGTGCTCGTGCACGATGGCGCACATCTCACGAATCCCGGCTTCGTAGACCCCATGGGTCGACGGATACGTAATCATCAGAGCGGCGAGCCGGTCGCGATGCGCCGCCGCCTTCTCCCGCAGATCGTTCAGGTCAACGTCTCCACCTGCATCACACAGGACGACGACGACCTGCATCCCGGCCATCACGGCGCTGGCTGGATTGGTGCCGTGAGCCGATGAGGGGATGAGGACGACCGTTCGCTGCGGCTGGCCCCGGCCGTGGTGATAGCCGCGAATGGCGAGCAGGCCGGCCAACTCTCCCTGCGCGCCGGAGTTCGGCTGCAGCGAGACGGCGGCGAGTCCGGTGATGGCCGTCAGCGCCGCTTCGAGCTCGCGAAAGATCTGCCGATAGCCCTGTGCCTGCTCGGCCGGTGCGAACGGATGGATCCGCGAAAACTCCGGCCAGGTGACCGGCATCATTTCGGTCGCGGCATTCAGCTTCATGGTGCAGGAGCCCAGGGGGATCATCGATGTATCGAGGCCGATGTCCTTGCGCTCCAGGCCGCGGATGTACCGCATCATCTCTGTTTCGGAATGATGCGAGTTGAAGACCGGGTGCGTCAGAAACGCCGAAGCTCGTTCCAGCTCGGGTGGATACGGTTCCGGCTCGATCGTTTCGTCCAGCTCCGCCAACGCCGACGGACGCTCCTTTGCGGCGGCGAAGATCGACGCGATGGCCGCGAGATCCGCGGTGGTCGTCGTCTCGTCGACAGACATACCGATCGAGCCGTCCCGAAAATATCGGAAATTCAGGCCTGCCTGCGCGGCGCCGCGGCGGATGCGATCGGTCTGCAGGCCGGTTGAATCACCCGGGTCGATTTTCAGCGTATCGAAATACTGATCGTTGAGTTGCGCATAGCCGAGGCGGCGCAGCGTCTGATGCAGAAGCGACGCCAGTGCGTGCACGCGCCGCGCGATGCTGGTCAGGCCGTTCGGACCATGGTAGACGGCGTACATCGCCGCCATGTTGGCGAGAAGCGCCTGCGCGGTGCAGATATTCGACGTCGCGCGCTCGCGGCGAATGTGCTGCTCCCGCGTCTGGATAGCCATCCGGTAGGCTGTCCGGCCATGGGCGTCCACTGAGACCCCGATAATGCGTCCGGGCGCCTGGCGAATGAACCTCTCCCGCGTGGCAAAGAACGCGGCATGGGGCCCGCCGTACCCCAGCGGCACCCCAAAGCGCTGCGAGTTTCCGACGACGATATCGGCGCCCATTTCGCCCGGTGGCCTCAGGAGCGTCAACGCCAGCAGGTCCGAGGCCACCACAACGAGCAGTCCGGCACGGTGCGCCGCGTCGATGATCGGGCTCAGATCGGTCACCGCCCCGTCGTCGTCGGGATACTGCAGCAGCACGCCGAAGGCCTTGGTGTCGCGTTCCAGCGCCCCGGCTGAAATGTCGCGGACGTCGAGGTCGATCCCGATGGGCTCCGCGCGATTGCGAACAACCGCGATGGCTTGAGGAAAACAGCGCGTCGAGACCAGAAACTGCCGGCGGCCTTCCGCGCCTTCCCTCGCCTGCACGCGCCAGGCCATCGACATGGCCTCTGCAGCGGCGGTGGCTTCGTCGAGCAGCGAGGCGTTCGCGATTTCCATTCCCGTCAGGTCCCGCACCATCGTCTGGAAATTCAGCAGCGACTCGAGACGCCCCTGTGCCACTTCCGCCTGATACGGGGTGTACGGCGTGTACCAGCCGGGGTTCTCGAGCACCATTCGCCGGATCACGCCCGGCACGATGCAGTCGTAGTACCCCATTCCGATGTACGAACGACAGACGCGGTTCTGCTGCGCGATCTCGCGAAGGCGCCCGAGAAACGCGTGCTCGGGCTCGGGCTCCGGCAACGCGAGCGGCTGCGACGACCGGATCCCCGGTGGAATCGTCTGATCGATCAGCTCTTCGAGCGACGACACGCCGATTGCGCGCAGCATGGCATCGCGATCCGCCGGCCGCGGCCCGATGTGTCGTTGAGGAAAGTGATCCTGATCGGCGCCGAGAGTTGTCCGATCGGAGACGCTTCGCGGTTGAACGGTCATCCCGATGGTCACTTGATGAGTTGCGAGTATTCCTCGACGGTCAGCAGTCGGTTCGTGTCGGCAGGGTTCGACAGGCGGAGCACGATCATCCAGCTCTTGAACGCGTCCGCGTTGACCTGCTCGGGCCGCTCGACGAGCGCCGTGTTGACTTCGATCACTTCCCCGCTCATCGGGCAATACAGTTCCGACACCGCCTTCACGGATTCGATGGTGCCGAAGACCTGGCCCTTCTCGAACGTCTTGCCAATCGCCGGCAGCTCGAGATAGACGACGTCGCCGAGCTGCTTCTGCGCGTAATCGGTGATGCCGACGCGCCCGCGACCGTCCTCGATGGCGATCCACTCGTGGTCCTTGGTGTACCGGTAGTCGTTCGGATCCATCACTCACCTTTTGGAACGCTTGTAGAACGGAAGCGGGACCACCTGCGCGCGCGCGAGGCGTCCGCGGACGCCGATGTCGAGCAGCGTGCCCACCGGCGTCCGGTCGGCGCGCACGTACGCCAGTGCAATGGCCTTTTTCAAGAACGGCGTCTGCGTGCCGCTCGTCACAACGCCGACCGGTTCGCCGCCGTCCATGACGTCGTAGCCATGACGAGCGATGGCGCGATCGAGCATCTCCAATCCGACCAGTTTCCGTCCGACGCCTCGGGCCTTCTGCGCCGCCAACGCTTCCCTGCCGGTGAACGCCGGCTTCTGCCACCCGATGATCCACTCCAGGTCTGCTTCGAGGATCGTGGTCGTTTCATCGATGTCGTTTCCGTACAGGCGCATCGCCGCCTCGAGGCGCAGCGTATCGCGCGCCCCCAGGCCGACCGGCACCAGCCCTGACGGGTGTCCCGCCTCGAGAATGGCGCTCCACAGGCGGTCGGCCGCCTGCGGCGGCACGAAGATCTCGAATCCGTCCTCACCCGTATATCCCGTTCGCGACACCATGGCGCGAATGCCCGCCACCTCGCCGTGCGCGAACCAGTAATACCGGAGCGTCGAGAGATCGATCCCGGTGAGTGATTGGAGGATCGGCTGCGCCTGTGGACCTTGAATGGCGAGGAGGGCGTATCGCGCGCTGCTGTTGATGGCGGCGACGTCGCCGAACGGCGTGACCTGCTCGGCGATCCACGCGTAATCTTTTTCGATGTTCCCCGCGTTCACCACGCACAAAAAGTGCGCCGGCCCCATCCGGTACACGAGCAGGTCGTCGACGAAACAGCCCGTCGGCGTCGTGAGGGCCGAGTACTGCGCCTGCCCGATCTTCAGCCTGGATGCGTCGTTCGACCAGATCTGCTGGACCGCGTCGAGCGCCCGATCGCCCGCAATCTCGATCTGCCCCATGTGGCTGACATCGAAGAGACCGGCGCGCGTCCGAACCGCCAGGTGCTCGTCGACGATTCCGGTGTATTCGACGGGCATCTCCCAGCCGCCGAAGGGAACCATGCGAGCGCCGTGGGCCAGATGACGGGCGTGGAGGGGCGTGCGTTTGAGCTCGCTGACGGCCGTCTGCTCCATGAAGGGTCTGCGTGATCAAACACGAAGATCTCGTGTTCACGACGAGGGCCGGAACCGTGTAACCGTACTATGCGGCTGTCTGGAGGGTCAAGGAAGGCCTGGAGCAGGCAGTGGGACACTGTCAAAAAAGATCCGGGCCCGGCGCGCGTTGGCACGACGGGCCCGTCGTCTGGACGAGCCAACCCGGGAATCTACCGGTTACGCCGACGCCACAGCACGTGACCCAGCGGAACGATCACGATGATGCCAATCCAGACCAGGATCGCGGTCACCGGACCGCGGAAGGCGTCCGGGGCAAACGGGATCGTCATCGACACGATCACCACACCGACGAACGCGCCAATCAAGGCGTCGGCCAGTAGACTCTTCAGCATGAGCGTTCTCCGTCGGTGCCCTCACCTGAGAGGAAGCGCACTGCAGGCCAGAAACGAAAACCAGGCCGAGTCGACCCACAGGAAGAACCGAAAGTTGCAGAGCTGCCACAGGACCCCTCGAATCCCCGTCAGCTCGTTGTGGCAGTTCCATAACTCGTCGTACGCGCGCATGACTTCGGCTTCCCAAGTCGAGTAGCAACTCTGGCCGAACTTCACACTGCTAATCGTCGGGGACGGCGGGCCGACCAACACCTTGCGAAATCTGTTGATGGTTGACTCGTCGCCCGCGAGCGAGCGCAGCAGCGCGTCCGTGATCATCAATTGCGTGTGCAGCGTCCTCTGTGGCACGCGGTCCAGCTCTCGCAGGACAGCGGTGTGAAACGCGCGTGCCACAGCCGAATCGTCAATGAGACGTTTCAGGGCGCCGATGGACGTGTGCGTGGCCTCAGCCATGGTGATTGTGACCGATCGGCCCCTGGCCGCGACGGTGATCGTCTTCGGATCGACATCCACCTTGATGGCGTCCGAGCCATCGGTGATTCTGATCATGGTCGCGCCAGCGCTCTTCGTGTGTTTCGTGACTCGAAGCCGGTCCACACCCGCTTCGAACACGTACCCTCCATCCGCCACCGGCCGGAGCGCCATCGTCCAGTCCGGTGCCTTCGTTCGCGCCTTCGACTTTTGAGTCGCCCCTGTGTCACTCTGCACTCCCAGGAACACCACGACCGCCCCCAGCGCCAATCGCGGGAGCCTACCGCAGAAGAAGCGTGACATACGCCTCCTCCTCTTCCTTGCAAGCGGACGTTTGGCGTCCGCCGTGGGCACGCGCGCGACCTCGCAGGATTCCCTGCCCCGCCTCGTGCCCCTGACCTGCCGGTGGCGCCCGGCATTGCGCGGACCTCCTCCCGCGCGGAGTCCGACCTCATTCCTTTGTGTGCGCGTGGGGCCCCACCCCCACGCGTCTACCACCGCTCGCTCGATCGCTCGCGGCGCTCATTCGAAATAACGATCCGCTTGGTGGAGCAGCTCCGAGTCGCAGTCCCCACCGCCTCCCACGGCTCGCTTGCGCTCGCCGCGATGAATTGACAGAACGATCCGCTTAGTGGATCACTCCAGTGCCCAGGCACCCCGCCAAAGC
>JACQTH010000595.1 GCA_016210935.1 Acidobacteriota bacterium
GGCTGGGATGGCGACGGCCGCAACCTGACCGGGCACATCGCGGGGCACCATCTGTCCGCCGTCAGCCTGATGTATGCCGCCACCGGCGATCCCCGCTTCAAGACGCGCGCCGAGTACATCGTCGCCGAGCTGAAGATCGTCCAGGACACGCACGGCGACGGCTATCTCAGCGCCCTCGCGCGCGGGCGGGAAGCATTTGGTGAGCTGGCGAAGGGCACCATCCGATCGGCGTCGTTCGATCTGAACGGGCTGTGGTCGCCCTGGTACACGCTCCACAAGACGTTCGCCGGCCTGCGGGACGCGTATCGGCACACGGGCAACCGGACAGCGCTCGAGGTGGAGGCGAAATTCGCGGGGTGGGCCGAGGGCATTCTCTCCGGACTGAGCGAGGCGCAGCTGCAACAGATGCTGAACACGGAGTTCGGCGGCATGAACGAGGTGCTCGTCGATCTCTATGCCGATACCGGCGACAAGCGCTGGCTGGCGCTCTCGCATCGATTCGATCATCGGGCCGTCTTCGAGCCGCTTGCGCGGGGCGAAGATGTGCTGCCGGGATTGCACGGCAACACCCAGGTCCCCAAACTTCTCGGCCACGCCGTCCGCTACGTGTATACCGGCGATCAGAAAGACGGCGCGGCAGCCCGAGTGTTCTGGGATCGCGTCGCGGGACACCACACGTTCGCGACCGGCGGCCACGGGAAGGACGAGTACTTTCGCGAGCCCGGCAAGCTCGGCAACATCGTCGACGGCCGCACCGCCGAGACGTGCAACATCTACAACATGTTGAAGCTGACGCGGCGGCTCTTCGCCCTCGAGCCGCACGTCAAGTATCCCGAGTTCCACGAGCGAGCGCTCTTCAACCACATCCTCGGCTCCATCGAACCGACCGAGGGCGCGATGTGCTACATGGTGCCCGTCGGTCGCGGCGTGCAGCGCGAGTATCAGAACATGGCGCGCAGCTTCACCTGCTGCGTCGGAACGGGCATGGAAAGCCACGCGCTGCATGGGGACGGCATCTACTACGAATCCGGCGATCGGCTGTGGGTCAACCTGTATGCCCCGTCTGTGGTGAAGTGGGAGGCGGCCGGTGTTCAGGTGCAGATGGACACGACATTCCCGGAAGGCGACTCGGCCTCTCTGACCTTCACGGCCGCGGCGCCGAAAGTGTTCACCTTGGCCGTCAGGCGTCCGTCCTGGGCAGGTGACAGTTTCCTCGTCCGCGTCAACAACTCGACCGTCAAGGATCTGCCCAAGCCGGGATCGTACGTGGAGGTGAAGCGCACCTGGAACAGTGGCGACATCGTCCGGCTCACGCTGCCGAAATCGATCCGCTTCGAACCGACTCCTGACAATCCGCGCGTGGCCGCCATCATGTGGGGACCGCTGGTGATGGCGGGCGACCTTGGTCCGGAAACGCCGCGCGGGCCAGGAGCGGCGCGTCCCGCACCCGTGGAATCACCGGTGCTGGTGGCCGCCGATCGCCCCCTCTCCGCGTGGCTCAAGCCAATCACCGGCAAGCCGGGTGCGTTCAGGACGGAGGGCGTCGGACGCGATCGCGACGTCGAGCTGGTGCCGTTCTATCGCCTGCACCGCCGGACGTATTCGGCGTATTGGGATGTGCTGTCGCCGGCGGATTATGACAACTTGATCGCCGCGCGCGCTGCCGAACGAGAGCGCCTGCGGAAGCTCGAAGCCGCGACGGTCGCGTTCCTGCAGCCCGGCAACGAGGACGCCGAGCGCAAAGCCAATCAGCAGGGCGAACAGACGTCGCTCGTGCGCGGCGCCCTCTATCAGGGCCGGGCGGGCCGCCGCGCCGCGCGCTGGTTTTCGTACGATCTGGCCGTCGATTCGTCGCTGCCGATGGCGCTGGTCGCGACGTACCACAGCGACATGCGCCGCGCGCGCCGGTTCGACATTCTGGTGGACGGCCGGCGCGTGGGTGAGGAGACGATCCCGGAAAGCAGCGAGGCGCGCTTCTTCGACGTCGAGTATCGGATCCCGCCGGAGCTCACGCAGGGCAAACAGTCGGTAACCGTCCGGTTTCAGGCGGCCGAGGACAGCGAGGTGGCGCCCGTCTTCGGAATCCGGACGATCAAATCCGAATCACGGTAGGAACACATCAATCACGCAAGCGTGAGACGCAGTCGCGTCACTGAGGCCGCGGGAAAGATATGCCGCAGCTCGCCTGATCGGACCGCGACGGCGGATTCACGCGGCACGAGCGCCGCCGGCCGATCGAAGCTGTTGTGCGCAGTCAGATCGGTGGACGTCAGCACCGTCGCCGAGCCTTCTCGGACCGTGGCCCCCTTCAGCACAATCGAGCAGTCGCGCGAGTCGGTCGCGTGCGTGTTCACCACGGTGACCGTCAGTACCTTGTCCGTGAGCGACGCAGACCCCCCGAGTCCCCACAGCGCCTGAGCCCGGCCCTCGCGCGCGAACGCAATGGACGGCGCGGAGAACACCGTCCGCAGCGCCTGTCCGCCCTGGTGTGCGGCGTACATCTCGAACACGTGGAAGTTCGGCGTCACCGCGAACTTGTCTTCGTGCGCGATGAAGAGCGAATGGATCGTGTTGATCATCTGCGCCACGTTGGCCATCACCACCTTGTCGGCGTGCCGGTTGAACGTATCGAGCGTGAGCGCGGCCACCAGGGCGTCGCGCAGCGATCCCGGGTACGCCCAGAGGTAGTTGGGCGGCATGTCGGCCGCGCCGGCGTGCCAGGCGCCCCACTCGTCGACGATGAGCTTTACCCGGTGCTTCGGATCCGATTCGGCCATCGCCGACCAGTGCTGCGTGATGAGCGATTCCATGCGATCGGCCCGCACCAGCAGGTCGTACCACTCGTCGGTTGAGAAGCGAACGGAATTGCGGTCGCCGGTGCTGCCGCAGTAGTAGTGCAGGGCCCAGCCGTAGACGCTGTTCAGCGCACCCTGGCCGCGCGCCGTCAAGGTGCGAAAGAACCGGGTCGTCCACTCGCGGTCGCCGCCGTTGGGGCCCGCGGCGATGTACTTGATCGGCACGCCGAAGCGCGGCACCCACGCCGTGTACCGGCGGAATTCGGTGGCGTACTCCTCCGGCGTGAAGTTCCCGCCGCAGCCCCACGGCTCGTTCCCGACGCCCCAGTACTGGACGTTGAACGGTTCCACGTCGCCGGCGGCCGCCCGCATGTCGGATAACGTCGTGGCGCCGGCCGGCGCGTTGCAGTACTCGACCCACTGGTAGAAATCCTTCGCCGGGAGACTTCTTACATTCGCGGCGATGTACGGCGACGCGCCGGCAAGACGGCAGAAGCGGATGAACTCGCGCGTCCCGAATGTGTTCGGATCCCATCGCTGCGGCCCGTCGGTCGGCGGGCGCTTGTGCGAAGGCGGCGTGTCGGCCCAGAAGTCAGTCCGCCGTGGCCGCGACACCGCAGGACCGATTCCGTCCCGCCAGTCGTAGCTGTCCGCGAAACAGCCGCCCGGCCAGCGGATGACGGGCGGCTTGATCTTCTGCAGCTCGTCGACCAGCGCCTTCCGGATGCCGCGGACGTTCGGCACCGGGGAGCCCTCGCCGACCCAGATGCCGTCATAGATGACGCCGCCAAGATGCTCGATGAAGTGGCCATAGATGTCGGGCGCGATCGTGCCGATCGGCTCGTTGACGAGTATCTCGACCTGCGCGTCGCTGGCCTGCCCGCGCAACGCGGGCCCGTAACGCGTCAGCCACGAGCCTGCCAGGCCCACCGCCGCCGCGCTCATGAAGGTGCGCCGGTCCATCGCTTGCCTCGAGAGAATCGTCGACCCCTGGTTGCAGCCTGCTATTCGTGCTCTGCAACGTGTGCTATCGTCGGCGCCGCGTAGCTTACTTCAAACGGTCTACGCCGAAGCGCGGAGCGGGGCTTAGGGGTCCCCGCGAGCGCGAGGCTTGGCGGGGTGCAGGGGTCCCCGCCTTTCAAAATCGAAGCCATGAACAGATTCCTCACGACCGCGTGTCTGCTGCTCGTCCTGGCGATCCCGGCGGCGGCGCAGCATTACCAGACCGACTTTCCGCCGGAGGAGTTCAAGAGGCGCTGGCAGACGCTGTTCGATCGCATCGGCAGCAACGCGGTGGCGGTCGTCCAAGGGATGCCGCTCACCGACGGCTTCATCTTCCCGCGTCAGTACAACACCTTCTATTACCTGTCCGGCATCGAAACGCCAGGGGCCTACCTGCTGCTCGACGGCCGGACGCGGCGAACCACGCTGTATCTGCCAACGCGCAAC
>JACQTH010000605.1 GCA_016210935.1 Acidobacteriota bacterium
GCCTGGAACCGCGCCGCAAGCACTGCTTGCCGCGCTGTTCCAGGCGGTCACTCCCCGCACCGCGGGATTCAACACGATCGATGTCGGCGCCATGATGCCGGCGACGCTGTTCCTGCTGATGGTGCTGATGTTCGTCGGCGCGGCACCTGGTGGAACCGGCGGCGGCATCAAGGTGACCACGTTCAGCATCACGGTCGCGGCGCTCTGGGCGACGGTCCGCGGCGCGCAGGATCCGGTCATCTTCAAGCGGCGACTGGAGCCCGCACTGGTGGCGCGGGCTTTCTTCGTCAGCCTGATCGCCTTTCTCGCGTTGAACGGCGTGGCCGGCCTGTTGTTGATTTCCGAAGGGCGTGAGCTCTTGCCGACGTTGTTCGAAACGATCTCGGCCGCGGGGACGGTCGGGCTGTCAACGGGCGAGGCCGGCGCACCCTTCAGCCTGGCCGGACACTTCAGCCCTGCGGGCAAGCTGCTGGTCATCGCGACGATGTACATGGGACGGATCGGTCCCCTCACGCTCGCCGTCGCGGTGGCGCGCGGCGGGACGCCGGCGCGCGTGCGCTACCCCGAAGGCAAGATTCTGGTCGGTTGACCCCGCGCACGGGAGGAAAGATGGCACGACGGCAATTTGCGGTCATCGGACTCGGACGCTTCGGGTCCGCCATGGCGACGACCCTCGCCGAGCTTGGACAGGATGTCATCGGCGTCGACGCCAATCCCGAAAGCGTGCGGCGGCTGGCGGACACCATCACCCAGGCCGTCGAGCTGGATGCGACCGACGAAAAGGCGTTGCGCGCGGTGGGGATTCACGAAGTGGACGTCGCGGTGGTCTCGATTGGCGAGAACATCGAGTCGAGCCTGCTGGTGGTGATGCAGCTGCTCGAGCTGGGCATCCGATCGATTGTGGCGAAGGCCGTTACCCCGCTTCATGCGCGGATTCTCGAAAAGCTCGGCGTTTCGCGCGTGATCTTCCCCGAACGCGAGATGGCCGTCCGGGTGGCGCATGGTCTCGTGATGCCGAACGTGATCGACTACATCGAGCTGTCGCGCGATTTCAGCATCGTGGAGCTCCCGGCGCCGGAGATCTTCGTCGGCCGCACGTTGAAGCAGCTCGAGCTGCGTCCGAAATACGGCCTCACCCTGATCGCGATCAAGCGGCGGCCCACCGCCACGGCACCCGAGGTGACCAACGTCGCGCCCCCGGCTGACGAGGTCATCCAGGCGGGCGACGTCTTGTCGCTGCTGGGGAGCAACGAGCGGCTCGGCGCGCTCGATGCGATGTTGAAGCGGTAATGAAAGCTTGCGCTCCCGGCGGCCTCGCATCACGATCAGCACCGAGAACCTCGTGGTGACGATCCGCCCACCCTCGCTTCGGGCCGTACGCATCGGCGATCTCGCGTGGCTGCTTGGCGGCTGCTGCGCCATTGCGCTCGTCACCGCCGCGTACACCCGGTGGCTGGGGGTCACCAATTCGACCATCGTCGCTCTTTCGTTTCTCCTGGTCGTTCTGATCGTGGCGGCGGTCTCGACGCTCCGCGTCTCGCTCGCCACGTCGGTGCTCGCGTTCATCTGCTTCAATTTCTTTTTTCTGCCGCCGGTCGGCACCTTCACGATTGCCGACCCGGAGAATCTGGTCGCCCTCTTTTCGCTCCTGGCGGTGAGCATCGTCGCGAGTCACCTGTCGGCGCAGGCGCGGCGCCGGGCGCGCGACGCGATGGCGCTGGCGATCGAGCGCGAGCATCTCCTCGAGGAGAAGAAGGAAGCCGAGATGGTGCGGCGTTCCGAAGAGTTGAAGTCGGCTCTTCTGGCCTCGCTGAGTCACGACCTGAGGACGCCTCTTACGGCTGTCACGGTCGCGGCGAGCAATCTGAAGGCTTCCTGGCTCACCGACGAACAGCGCCGCGAGCAGATCGAAATCGTCCTGGAGGAGCTCGGGCGGCTCAACCGTCTCTTTCAGAACCTCGTCGAGATGGCGCGGATCGAGACCAATGCCGTTGCGGCGGAGCAGGAGTGGGTGCAGCCGTCGGACATCATCGAGGCGGCGGCCGCTCAGGTCGAGCACGCGCTCAACGAGCATTCCCTCGAGGTCAGGAGTGCGCTGGAAGGCGCGTTCGTGCGCCTCGATCCCCGCCTCACGTCCGCCGCGCTGGCCCGCGTGCTCGAGAACGCCGCCCAGTACTCGCCATCTGGATCCACCCTCACCGTGCAGGCTGACGTCGCCGACGGCGTGGTGCGCATCACCGTTCGGGATCGAGGCGCCGGGATTGCCGCGCAGGATCTCGATCATGTCTTCGATCGGTCTTATCGAGGCGCCGCGGCCCGGCAGCGTCAATTCGGAACCGGGATGGGCCTGGCGATTACCCGCGGCCTCGTCGCCGCGCAAGGCGGCAATGTCGAGGCCAGGAATCATCCGGAAGGCGGCGCGATCTTCACCATCGCGGTTCCCGCCGAACTCCGGACAGCGGCGGTTCTGGAAGAGGAGCCTGTCTGACGCGGCCGGTGACCATCCTGCTCGTCGATGACGAGGTGGCGATTCAGAAAGCCATGGCGCCGCTTCTTCGGTCCCGCGGGTACAGCGTGACCATCGCGGGGAACGGGCGTGAGGCGCTCGACACGGTCGAACGCGATCGACCCGACCTCATCATTCTCGATCTCGGGCTGCCGGACATCGACGGGACCGAGGTGTGCCGGCACGTCCGGGAGCGATCGGACACGCCCATTCTGATCCTGTCCGCGCGAGGGGCCGAGAATGAAAAGGTTGCCGCGCTGGATCAGGGCGCTGACGACTATGTGACGAAGCCGTTCGGGCCGGAGGAATTGATGGCGCGTGTCCGCGCGGCGCTTCGGCGATCGCTCGGACGCGAGCAGACCTGGCACGGTCAGCTACGACAATCGGATATCACGATCGACTTCGATCGCCGCCGCGTGTACCGCGGCGATGCCGAGATCAGACTGACGCCCAAGGAATTCGAGCTCCTCACGCTGCTCGTCACGCACGCGGGCCGCGTCCTGACGCACCGGGCGATCCTCAAGGCGATCTGGGGCGCCCACAGCGTCGAGCAGCCGGAGCACCTGCGGGTCCTGATTGGCCAGCTGCGCAAGAAGATCGAGCCCGACCCCGCACATCCGCGATACCTGCTTACGGAGCCCTGGGTGGGATACAGATTTTCCGCGGATCTCGAGTAGGGGGCGGGCCTCCGCGCCCGCCCCTATTACGCCTGGGCCCGCCCACACGGCGCCACCCCAGGCGTGTGGCTCCAACAATCAACGCACCGCGGGCACCGCGTCGACATCGACCGCCGTTTCCCGGCCCCCAAGCCCGATGTGGAACGGCACGCTCGTGACGACGACATTCGGCTTGAACAGAAGGGCGCCTTTGATCAGCAGCGCGTGCTGGTTGTGCAGCAGGTGCTGCCACAATCGTTTGGGGAGGAATTCGGGGAGAATCACCGTCACCCATCCGCCGGGACTCGCACGCTGGATCTCGTCGATGTAATCCAGCAGCGGCTCGAGGAGTGAACGATAGGGCGATTCGAGCACAACGAGGTCGACGGTCTGTCCCCATTGTGGCCACTCTTTCCTGAGGGCTGCAGTCGCCGCCGGATCCAGCTCGACGTACACCGCTTTGACATCCGCGGACAACGAACGGGCGTACTGCAGCGCCTTGACGACGGCCCGCTGGATGCCGCCAATCGGCACGATGACGACATGCCGGCCCATTTCGGTGGGCTGCCAGTTTCTCAGCGTCAGCTCGGACGCCACGTGATCGTAGTGACGGCGGGTGATCTCGAAGATGCCGACCAGAATCGGCATCATCACCAGGATGATCCACGCGCCTTCCACCGCTTTGGTCACGGCGACCACGATCAGGACCACTCCCGTGACCGTGGCGCCGAAGCCGTTGATCGCCGCGCTGGTTCGCCACCCCGGCGCCCGCAGACTTCGCCAGTGGATCACCATGCCGGCCTGTGACAGCGTGAACGAGACGAAGACGCCAATCATGTAGAGCGGAATGAGGGCGTGCGTGTCGCCCCCAAAGACCACCAGGAGAGACCCCGCGAGGACGCTCAGGATGAGGATGCCGTTGGAGAACGCGAGCCGATCGCCCTGGTTCATGAACTGGCGCGGCAGGAACCGATCGCGCGCGACGATCGACGCCAGACGTGGAAAGTCGGCATACGCGGTGTTGGCCGCCAGCACGAGGATCAGCATCGGTCCCGCCTGCACGCAGAAATAGAGCCAGCTGCGTCCACCGAAGGTCGCGCGCGCGATCTGTGAGACCACGGTCTCGACCTCGCTCGGGACGATGTCGTACGCGTGCGCCAGCAGCGTGATGCCCATGAACATCGTGATCGAAATGACGGCCATGGTGACCAGGGTCGCCGCGGCGTTCCTGCTCTCCGGAGGCCTGAACGCCGGGACGCCGTTCGAGACGGCCTCGACGCCGGTCATGGCCGTGCATCCGTTCGAGAACGCCGTCAGGACCATGAAGGTCGAGAGCGTGACGCCGAATGCCTGCAGTGGTTCAGTCGCCGGCGGCACCGGTTGAAGCGTGCCGGTCAGATACCGGAACGCCCCCACACCAATCAGCGACAGGATGCTGGCGATGAAAAAATACGTGGGCGCGGCGAAGATCCGGCCCGACTCTCTGACCCCACGCAGATTGCCGAGCATCAGCATCAGGACGAACCCGAGCGACAGCTCCACCCGGTTCAGATGCCATTCGGGAAATGCCGACGTGATCGCCGCGACGCCCGCCGCGATGCTGACCGCGACCGTCAGCACGTAGTCGATGAGAAGCGCGGCCGCCGCAATGAGACTTGGCAGCCGGCCCAGGTTGTCCTTTGCGACGATATACGCCCCTCCCCCACTTGGATAGGCGTAGATGGTCTGCCGATACGAGAAGACCACGACCGCCAGCATCGTCGCGATGACCGCGCCGATCGGTGTCACGAGCGCCATCGCGCCGATGCCGCCAATCATCAGCACGCGGAGAATCTCCTCCGTGGCATAGGCGACCGACGACAACGGATCGGACGAAAGGATCGCGAGGCCGGTCACACGTGAGAAGCGCTCGCGATGCGCCAGTTGCGAAGGGATCGGTGCGCCGATGATCAGGCGCTTGACCTGACCGAGGAACGTCTCTTCCGCCACGGAGGGCCTCCAAACTGCCGGCGGGGTTAGCTGACGGGCTCGAGGTTGGAGTTCCTCTACCGGCCGCGCAACGGCCAACCGGATTCGCCCCTTCGTCAGGCCGCTGACACATGCTTCAGCGGGCTGGCGGTGGTTCCCCCGCATCGCTCCTCGCGAGCGATTTAGGCGTGCCTTCATTATGCAGGCTTCCCTCGCGACCAGCGGGCGCCGCGTGCGTACTTACGAACTTTTTATGTCTTAGAATGACTGCATGTCCCGACAGCGTCCTCGAGTCCGTCGACACCAAAGGCGTCCTTCGCGCAGCAAGAGGTTCATGCGGCTTGCGGGGCGTGTCGATGTCCGGCGGATCTGTCCACTCGGAAGGGTTTCTCGATGAAGACGTCGATTTCACGAGCATTCGCGTTTGTGGTGTGTGCCGTTTTCTCGATCCCGGCATTCGCCGCGCCCTGCACGACGCCGACGCCCGACTGCACCGAGTGGGTGACGCTCGGCGGCGGACCCGCGCGGTCGCTGATCTACCGCAATCTGCCGCTCGCCGTGAAGAACGACCGTGTGACGCGCGCGCTGATCGTGGTCCACGGCGCCGGCCGCGACGCCGACAACTATTTCATGTGCGCCGCGGCCGCGGCGTTCCTGGCCGGCGCGCTGGAGGACACCATCGTCATCTCGCCCCGCTTTGCGTCGGCCGACGGCTCCTGCAAGGACGTACTGGCCGAACACGAGGTGAGCTGGACGTGCAGCGGCAACAGCTGGCGGTCGGAGGGGCCGGCGATCGGAAACGACCGCCTCACGTCCTACGATTTTTATCTGTTGGGAGGCCTGGACACGTTGCCGCTCGCCGGCTTCGATTCGTCGTGCTCGGCGATGGCGCAGGGGCTGAATCGTCTGGCGCGCGGGCAGGCGTACGCGAACTACGTCAGCAAGATGTACGGCGCGCCCCACAAAGTGGTCGTGATTCCGCTCTGCGGCCACAACGGCCGGTGCATGTACACGATGGCCGAGTCGCTGCGCCTGCTGTTTCCGACACCGTAGCGCGTGACGCCACTCAAACGCCGATTTACCACAGAGAGCGCACGGAGACCACAGAGGAAAACTTTTCTTATCTCTGTGCTCTCTGTGTGCTCTGTGGTGAATCCGTCTCTTCCAGCCCGACCCTGGAAAACGCTGGCGTAATTCTCCCGAGCGTATGACCCTATAGGTATGCGCGCCTTCACGCTCGGGGTCATCCTGCTCACCTTCGCGTCCGGGATCCCGCAACCCGCAGCCGAGCAGGCGGCGGACCCGGATATCGTCCAGCGCTTTCTGAATCGACCCGATCCCTCGCTGACCCAGTACCGCGCCGCGCGCCGGCTCGAGGCGCGCAACGAACGATTCAAGGTCGCCGGTTGGGTCGACGCCTGCACGGAGCTCTCGCCGGAGTCGGGGTTTCGCTACCGAATCGTCTCCGAGGGCGGCAACGGCCTGATTCGCGGCCGTGTCCTGAAGAAAGCGCTCGAGACCGAGCGCGAGGCGCGCGCGAAGGGCGAAGTCGATCAAAGCCGCATCACGCCGGAGAACTACGACTTCGTGGCCGCGACGGCCGGTTCGGACGAGGAGCTCACGAAAGTGATCCTCACGCCGCGCCGCAAGAGCCGGATGCTGATCGACGGCGCCCTGTTTCTGTCGCCGGATGGCGATCTCGTCCGGATGGAAGGCCGGCCGGCGTCGAATCCGTCGTTCTGGACGCGCCGCGTGACGATCCTCCGGCTCTACGATCGCCTGGCCGGTGTGCGCGTGCCGCTTTCGCTCGAATCCACCGCGGACATCAGGATTGCCGGGCGATCGACCTTCAGAATGACCTATCAGTACTTCACGATTAACGGGCAGGAGATTCCGGGCAGCGACGCGCCTTGCCCGGTCGCGGGCCCGTAGCGCAGAACCCGACGAACGTTGCCTCATGCGCCGCTATCGCTATATCCATCTCGACGTCTTCACCGAGCATCTCTTTGGCGGCAACCAGCTCGCCGTCTTCGTCGAAGCCGACGGACTGAGCGACACCATCATGCAGGCGATGGCCAAGGAGATGAACTTCTCCGAATCGACCTTCGTCCTGCCGGCCCGGCGGCCGGACACCGACATCCACCTGCGTATCTTCACGCCCGAGCGCGAGCTGCCGATGGCCGGTCATCCAACCATCGGCACCGCGTTCGCCCTCGCGCACTGCGGCCGCATCGTCTCGGGTCAGGCGCAGACGGTGTTCGAGGAGGGCATCGGGCCCGTGCCGGTGGCGCTCGAATGGCGCGCGGCGCTGAGCTTCGCATGGATGACGCAGAAGCTCCCGTCGTTCGGCCCTCGCGTCGACCGGCCTGGGCTCGCGGCGAAAGCGATCGGGCTGCCTCCTGACGCGCTCGTTCCGGACCTTCCGGTCGAAGAGGTGTCGTGCGGCGTGCCGTTCCTGATGGTGCCGCTCATGTCGCGCGCGGCGGTCGATCGCGCCGAGGCCGATCTCGCCGCCATGCGCGAGCTCGCGCGCGCGATGGGGAAATCACAGGTCGAAGTCTTTCTCTTCTCGACCGAAAGCGCCTCCGACGGATCGGACGCCTACAGCCGGATGTTTGCGCCCTGTCTCGGGGTCGTCGAAGATCCGGCGACCGGCTCCGCCAGCGGACCGCTCGGCTCGTATCTGGTCGCGCACGGGGTCGTCCGGCCGGAACGCGCGAAGTCGATCGTCAACCTGCAAGGCGTCCGCATGGGGCGGCCCAGCTGGCTGCATGTCGATATCGGGGTCGCGCCGGATGGCCAGACGATCACGCATGTCAAAGTCGGCGGGCAGGCGGTGGTTGCGGGGGAGGGAGAGATATACGTGCCTTGAAGGCGCCCCATTTGAAAATCTGATGATTGAGGATTTGGTGACCGATTGGTGGATTTGGAATTGAGTGATTGTCGATCTATTGAGAATTGCAATCGACAGTGAATCTCCATCACTCAATTCCACAATCGACGATCAATCACCAGATTCCCAATCACCAGATTTTCAAATGTAGAATCTTCTTATGCCCACCCCAGTCATCCATCCCGCGGATGAGGCGGCGGTCGAGTCGATCTCCCGCGGCACGCACGGCGACCCGTTCGCGATCCTTGGACCCCACGTCATCAACAGCAACGGCCGGGCCTTTCTTCGAATCCGCACGATGCAGCCGGGCGCCGCGCGCGTCGACCTGCTTCGCGCCGGCTCACCGGATGCGCCGCGTGCGTTCTCCCGGCGCAGCGCCGAGGGACTGTTCGAAATCGATCTCGACACCATCGAACGGGTTGACTACCGCCTTCGCGTAACGTTTGGAGACGGCCAGACGAGAGAGATCGACGATCCCTATCGCTATGGACCTGTCCTCGGCGACGTCGATCTGCATCTGTTCAACGAAGGGACGCATCGCCTGGCGTACGAGAAGCTCGGCGCCCATCTGTGGAGCGTGGGACCAGCCCACGGGGTGCTGTTCGCGGTCTGGGCCCCGAGCGCCCAGCGCGTCAGCGTCGTCGGCGACTTCAACCACTGGGATGGCCGCGCGCACCCGATGCGCGTCAGGATCCCCGCGGGCATCTGGGAAGTGTTCGTGCCGGATCTCGGCGAGGGCACCCGCTACAAGTACGAGATCCGGACCGCGTCCGGCGATGTCTTCCTCAAGGCCGATCCGTATGCCACGTACTTCGAGATCCCTCCGGACTCCGCCTCGATCGTCTGGAACACCGGCAAGCATCAGTGGACAGACGAGACGTGGATGCGCACCCGGCCTGGGTTCGATTCATGGCTCGAACGCCCGATGTCGGTCTATGAGGTCCACCTTGGATCGTGGGCGCGGGTGCCGGACGAGGGCCACCGATTCCTGACTTATCGGGAACTGGCGGACCGGCTCGTCCCGTACGTGAAGCACATGGGCTACACGCATATCGAGCTGCTGCCGGTGATGGAGCACCCGTACCTGGGGTCGTGGGGCTACCAGGTGATCGGCTTCTTCGCACCGAGCAGCCGATACGGGACCCCGGAAGATTTCAAGGCGTTCGTCGATGCCTGCCACGCGGCGGACATTGGCGTCATCCTCGATTGGGTGCCCGGCCATTTCCCCAAGGACGCGCACGGCCTGGCGCGCTTCGACGGCTCGGCGTTATACGAGCACGCGGACCCGCGCGAGGGTGAACACCGCGACTGGGGCACGTTGGTGTTCAACTACGGCCGTCATGAAGTGCGCTCGTTCCTGCTGAGCAATGCGCTCTACTGGCTGCACGAGTACCACATCGACGGGCTGCGCGTCGACGCGGTCGCGTCGATGCTGTATCGCGACTACTCGCGGCAGCAAGGCGAATGGGTCCCCAACGTGTTCGGCGGCCGTGAGAACATCGAGGCGATCGATTTTCTGCACCAGCTCAACATTCTGACCCACGGCGAAGCCCCCGGCAGCATCACCGCCGCCGAAGAATCGACGGCGTGGCCCGCCGTCAGTCGTCCGACGCACCTTGGCGGCCTCGGCTTCACGTACAAGTGGAACATGGGCTGGATGCACGACATCCTCGAGTACATCCGGCAGGATGCCGTCCATCGCCGCTGGGCGCACAGCCATCTGACCTTCTCGATGCTGTACGCGTATCATGAGAATTTCATCCTCCCCTTCTCCCACGACGAGGTCGTGCACGGGAAGGGCGCGATGCTGAACAAGATTCCGGGCGACATCTGGCGGAAATGCGCGACCCTGCGGGCCCTCTACGGCTTCATGTTCGGACATCCGGGCAAGAAGCTGATGTTCATGGGATGCGAGTTCGGGCAGTGGCGCGAGTGGGACTACGACGGGAGCCTCGAGTGGCATCTGCTGGACCACGAGCCGCACGCGGGCATCCAGCGGCTGGTGCGCGACCTGAACTCGCTCTATCGGCGTGAACGCTCGCTCCACGAGCTCGATCTCGTACCCGCCGGGTTCCGGTGGATCGACTGCAACGACAACGAGAACAGCGTCGTATCGTTCATACGCTGCTCGCGCGATCCACGCGACTTCCTCGTCTTCGTGCTGAATTTCACGCCGGTCCCCCGCCAGCACTACCGTGTCGGCGTGCCGGAAGGTGGGTGGTACGAGGAGCTCCTGAACAGCGACGCCCACATTTACGGCGGGAGCAATACGGGCAACGCCGGCGGTGTCAGCTCCGCTCTCGTGGAAGCGCACGGCCTCCCCCACTCGATCGATCTGACCCTGCCGCCGTTATCATGTCTGGTGCTGAAGTGGCGGGGCTGACGAACAGAAGCACGGAGATCACCAAGATCACGGAGAGCACCGAGAAATTAAGCACAAGATCTATGCATAAGCGCCTAAAACCTCTGTCATCTCCGTGTTCTCCGTGTACGATGACGAGCTGCACATGAATTGGCTGTTCAAAGAAGAACCCACTCATTACAGCTTCGACGACCTCGTGCGTGACGGCAAGACCGAGTGGAGCGGCGTCAGGAACCCGCTCGCGCAAAAGCATCTCCACGAGGTCCGCAAGGGCGATCGCATCTTCTACTACCA